>JABDQX010000046.1 GCA_013042035.1 Gammaproteobacteria bacterium | reverse complement strand
CAAAAACGCAGCATGCGTCAACAGCACCTTGCCGGAGACAAGCTTTTCATTGATTACTGCGGTCCTACCGTCAATGTGGTGGATGGCACGACGGGAGAGATTCATACAGCGCAGATTTTTGTCGCTGTCTTAGGCGCTTCTAACTACACCTACGCCGAGGCTACCTGGAGCCAGGGGTTACCGGACTGGATTTCCAGTCATGTCCGGACCTTCGAATTCTTTGGCGGCGTCACCCAACTTCTAGTGCCGGACAATCTGAAATCCGCGGTTTCCAAGGCGGATCGCTATGCCCCCGAGGTGAATACCACCTATGCGGAGCTTGCCCGCCACTACGGCACTACCGTTCTTCCAACACGCCCCCGCAAGCCCAAGGATAAGGCCAAGGTGGAGGTAGCTGTTCAGGTGGTGGAACGTTGGATTTTGGCCCGCCTGCGTCATCATACCTTCTTCTGTTTGAGCGAGCTCAACACGGCGATCCGGCGGCTTCTTCAGGAGATGAACGCTCGCCCCCTGCAACGACAAAAAGTAAGTCGCTGGGACTTATTTCAAGCGTTGGACCGTCCGGCGCTTCGTCCCTTGCCGTCTACACCTTATGAGTACGCCCAATGGAAAAAGGCCAAGGTAAGCATCGACTACCACATCGAGTTCAACAGACGACTCTACAGTGTTCCTCATGCCCTTGTCGGTGAAGTCGTGGAATTGCGCATCACCGCTACGCTGATCACAGTGCTGCACCGAGGAAAACAGGTCGCTCTCCACCAGCGCCACGGTTCAGGACGTTTCTCCACCCAGCCGCACCATATGCCGGAATCTCATCGGCGCCACAGTGAATGGTCTCCCCATCGCTTTCTCTCCTGGGCCAGGAAAATCGGTCCCGCTACCCACACAGTGGTCCGGCATCAACTGGAAAATCGTCCTCATCCGGAACACGGTTACCGGGCCTGTTTGGGAATACTTCATCAGGTACGTCATTACGGAAATGAGCGGTTGGAGCGGGCATGTGTTCAAGCAGTAAAGATTGGCTCACCGACCTATAAAAGCATTGCCTCCATCCTCAAAAAAGGCTTGGATCGGCATCTTTCTTCTCAGGAGCCAATGCTTGAACACGATCTGCCGGATCACGGCAATCTGCGTGGCTCCGGTTACTACCACTGAGAGGAAAAAAGTGATGCACACACAATGGATAGAACAACTTCGTGCCCTGAAACTCACCGGTATGGCCGCCGCGCTTTCCCTACAGTGGGAGCAACCAACCACCTATGCCGACCTCTCCTTTGAAGAACGAATTGGGATGCTGATTGAGCGGGAAACCCTGGAGCGGGAGAACCGGCGGCTTACCCGCCTATTACAACGAGCCAAGCTCCGCGTCCCAGCCTCCATCGAAGAAATCGACTACCGGCATCCACGGGGATTAGAACGCCCTAAAATGGCTGCGCTAGCCTCCTGCGATTGGATCGCCCGGCATCAAAATTTGCTGGTGACAGGCCCCACAGGCTGCGGCAAAACCTGGATTGCCTGCGCGCTCGGCAACCAGGCCTGCAGGCGGGGAATTTCCGTTCGCTACTTCCGCTTACCCCGCCTGCTGGAGCAGCTACGCATTGGCCATGGAGATGGCAGCTACCCGCGCCTCATGGCACAGTTGGCTAAATGCGAGATCCTGATTCTCGACGATTGGGGTATTCAGAAAATCACCGTGCCCCAACGGGCTGACCTCATGGAAGTGATCGAAGATCGTCACGGCCTACGCTCCACCCTGGTCGCCAGCCAGCTCCCCGTCGAGCTCTGGCATGATTACATTGGGGAAGCAACCCTCGCCGACGCCATTTTGGACCGACTGATCCACAACGCGCACAGGCTCCCGCTCCAGGGCGAATCCCTGCGACGGCAGGTCGATCTAACCCTCTATAATCTCCCAAAATCCGAATGAGAAAAAATAAAGAAAAAATTGACCATCGTGACCGATCAAAGTGAAAATCAGACTCCAGTCGCGCTCAGTGCGGGGGACCGGTCACGATGAGCGGAATCAGCGGTCACCATCGTCGGAATGCGCAAGGCCTTCTTTTCAATATCCTGTGCAAATCGAGACATCATTTTATCTTCCTCCTCCGGTCGCACCCCTCGGATAATCTGTCGTAACGCTTCTTCATCATAGTCATAGACATAGACCAGATAGTAAACAATGGGACGGAGATCTTCGGGAGCGCTTTTGAGCGCCTCGATCAGCAATTCCCTGATCGCCCTCTGTTGCTTTTTCCGAGTGGCATATTTCATGACCAACAGCCAGGGATACAAGCGACTATCCTTGGACAAATTTTTGTCTGGAATCCTGCCCAAATCAAGCACCGAATACTGGAAATTCAGCAGGTAAGGCCGCCAGCTTTTCTCGGCATCCACGAGATGCAGAAATTCATTCGGGATCTTCCATTCCCTGGCGCCATGGTAGAAAACAAAGGGCACGATGGCCGGCAAGCGGTCCCAATCGGCATGTTTCTTTTCCCAAAGCTTCAAAATCTCCACCATGTATTTGAGCAGCTGCCAACCAACCTTGCCATCCGGCGTGCTTTTGTGTTCGATCAACACGTAGAGAAAGGCGGTTTGCCCATTCACGGTTTCTACCTCGAACAACCGATCACTCAGATACTCACGCAGCTGTTCCTCTATGAACGAGTCAGGGACCGGCTCGGGTGGCTTGGCGGACAGAAACCGCACCACTTCGCGAGGCAGGCGTTCCCGTAGCAGTGCTCCCGCCCGCTCCGGGTGGGAGAGCAGTTCTTTGAGAAAACGGTCGTGGGGTCGGGCGATTTCGTCAGTCATTTCTCGGTCTGAAGTTCAACAAAGCCGAGCGGGAAATAAACAAATCATTCTGAAAAAACTTCCTCCAGGGATTTTGCGTCCAGTACGCGATCAGCCCATATTTCGATGGTGTTCGGGTCGGCCCCATGAACCCGCTCGGTGATTTCGTTGGGCAAGGCGTGAAAACGACGGGAAAGCTGACGAAGCAGCAATTTCGTTTCCCCTTCCAGCAGACCACCCTCCATATGGCCTTCCATACGGCCTTCCAGCCGGCCTTTGTACAAGGC
>JABDQX010000045.1 GCA_013042035.1 Gammaproteobacteria bacterium | reverse complement strand
GTATACCTCCCGACGCAGATCCGCCGCAAGCTCCGCGTTGGAGTCGGCAAGGGACTGATTTTGGCACACGAGACAGCGCAGCTCTTCGATCAATGTTTTGTAGCGTGTCGCCTGCACCGGATCGGTAAACTCCCGTGGTTCGAAGACCGAGGCATTCGGGCTGTTTCCAGGAATGACGATGAGCAGGAGACAAAGCAGTGTCCACGAAAAATACCAAAGAAACACCGATTCTCTTTTCGTGATTGTCGTGGACAGAAGTCCGGGGGCGAAAAACGCGCGAAAAACACAACGAATCGACGGACAGACAATATGGGATAGTGATGTCATTGATGGTGATTGAGGTGGCTTGAATCGGAGCGTGGCGCTACCAACTAAAAAGCACCCACTGCGGAACCAGGAGGTCACCTTCCAATTCCTCCTGATAATCCAGGGTGCCATCGCCATCGGTGTCGACCAGATAATAAGGTGGCGCGTTTTTCGGAACAATCTTGATGGCATAAAGCCGCCCCCTGACCCGATATTCGTGCACCGTGTGCCGTTTCCCCTGAATAATGGTAACGTCCGGTTCCATCACCTCACCGCTTTCTACCCTTGTGGGCAGTGGCGGTGGTTCCGGCACCGGTTGCAGCCCCGTATCCTCGGATTGCGCGGATAGATTATAGGATAAAAGCGACAGAAGCAGTCCACAGGCGATTATCGGCATTTGGCGAAATTTTGCCCACGGCACCTTCGCTGGTTGTTGACTCTCGGCAGCACACTGATTTGTCATATAAAAACAATCAATCAAGCTCGCGGCTCGTGGTAATAATCTTTTTTGAGGCATCGTGGCATCCTGATTGGTGGACAATTTAGCCAAATTATATATGGCCCCGACCCGCGAGGCCATCCGACTTTCACCCCAGCTTTTACCAATTCTGCCGGGCACTCTGTTCGACCCTGTTTGTTATGCCTCGAACGGAAATTGATTGGGTAGCGAACGTTTTGTTAAAGTATCGTTATAAGTTAATATACTTGCCGAACAGGTGAAATTTCCGAAATTGTCAAACTTATAATCCGGAGCGAGGAAGTTTAACCGAAAGATTTCGTTTATTTAAATTTCTATAGCGGAGGACCAATAAAAATGCGTAAATTCATGATGTTTGCGGCTTGCGCCGCGCTGGCCGTTGGGATGACGGGTACGGCCATGGCCGATGATGCGCTGTATGCAGCCAAGGGGTGTGCCGGTTGTCATGGTGCCGATGGTAAATCACCAATAATGCCAGCCTATCCCAAGATCGCCGGGCAAAGCGCTGCGTACACCGAACAGCAGATAAAGGATATCAAGAGTGGTGCCCGTTCCAATGGCCAGTCCGTGGTCATGAAGGGCATTGTTGCTACAGTAAGCGACGACGAAATCAAGAAGCTTGCCGAGTGGCTGTCAACCAAATAGAGATATGCAAACAGGGAAGTAAGCAGATGAACGAAAATCCCCGGTCTTGCCGGGGATTTTCATTTGGGAAGTGAGATTGACGAAGCGTTATTTCACGAAGAACAACTGCTCACCATTGATCCGATAACCCGTAATCGCGCTCTTGCCTTCCTTCGAAAGCAACCAGTCGATGAAGACCCGGCTTGCTTCTTGCTTTACATGCGGATGCCTTGCCGTGCTAACCGGAATAACGCCATATTCATTGTGTAACCGGGGATCGCCTTCCAGTAGGATTGCCAAATCGCCACGGTTTTTGAAATTCAGCCAGGTCCCGCGATCGGTCAGCGCGTAGGCATTCATTCCCGAGGCCGTATTCAGTGTCGCGCCCATACCCGAGCCGGTTTCCCGATACCATGTGCCGGAATCCGTATCCACATCCCGTTTTGCCGCTTTCCATAGCTTTCGCTCTGCCTTGTGGGTGCCACTGTCGTCACCGCGCGAGGCAAATGCCGCTTTGGCATCGGCAATTTTGGCAAGTGCCGCGCCGGCATCCGTCATGCTTCCTATACCCACCGGGTCCGTTTTGGGGCCAACGATCACAAAATCGTTATACATCAATGGGTGGCGTTCGATACCGAAACCATCTGCCACGAATTTCTCTTCCGATGCCTTGTGATGGACGAGCAGCACATCCGCATCTCCTCGTTCGGCCAGCCGAATCGCTTGACCTGTTCCGACGGCAACAACGCGTACTTCGATGCCGGTCTTATCCTGAAAAATTGGCAAAATACGGTCATAGAGGCCGGAGTTCTGAGTTGATGTCGTCGATGCAACGACGATAAAAGTATCAGCGGCCGAGGCGGGTAGGCCGAGGGTAATCCAGAGTGCCAATATGTATAGCCATCGTAAAATTACCATAATAATTCTCCTTCGATAAAAGCGGCGGCTTCCGGTGTGCAGGGCCGTGCGAAAAAACTATCGGCGGGTGACGACTCCACCAACCGGCCTCGGTGAAAAAACAATACCTCATCGGCCATGCGCCGGGCCTGTCCGAGATCATGGGTGGTCATCACGATCTTCGTGCCGGCCCGATGAAAGACATCGATGATTTCCTCCACCGCCCGTGTTGCCGACGGATCCAGGTTCGCCGTGGGCTCGTCCAAAAACAGAACCTCCGGACGCAACGCCCAGGCGCGTGCCAGGGCCAGGCGTTGCTGCTCTCCGGTGGATAAAACCCTCGCCGGGCGATCCCGCAACGGTCGCAGACCGACCACGTCCAGGGCACTTTCCACGGTGGATTTGCGCGGTGCTCTGGCCAGACCGTGTAAACGTAAAGCGTATTCTACATTGGCGGCCACGGAGCGCCGAAGCAGTACGGGCCTTTGAAATACCATCGCCTGATGTCGCGAGATCGAATCTCCCGAACCCCGATGATACCAGTGGACGCTCCCTTTCGTCGGTGCCAAAAGCCCATGGCAAATCCGCAGTGTCAGGCTCTTGCCCGCCCCGTTGGGACCGAGTATCACGGTGCGCGGTCCATTGTCCAGCCTAACCGAGATCTCGTCGAGCAAGCGGTTCCCGCC
>JABDQX010000034.1 GCA_013042035.1 Gammaproteobacteria bacterium | reverse complement strand
GCCTTGTTGCTGAAGTTGTTATAAATCGGTGTGTTACTGAACTTTTCAGCGGGAGCCGCGGTAACCCTGTCCGGGGGCAACAGATAGCGAACCGTCGATTCGGTTCCGAAGCCGGGGCTTTGGATGCTTCCGAAGGGCGCCCCGTTTTCGGGTGCGGCGCCAGCCGGAAAAATGCTTATCGGTGGAGCACTCGGCTGTTTTAGCGACCGGCCAATGCCCTGTTCACCGGAGTGGATATCGCCGAGAGAAAAAAAACCCCGGCTGATGTCCCGATACTCTGGTGGCGCTGCCACGAAATCGCCCAGCAGGTAGCGTACACGCGGGCTCAACAGACCCTCTGGCCGGAACAGTCCGCCAATCGAGCCTTCGTGTCTGTTCGCGCCCGTTCGTGGATCGAAACACACTACCTGTTCGGTGATGGCCCGCCAAACGGCGCCCCGATACGCCTGGGTGACTGTTGGGGTAGCCCTTTCACTTTTCTTCATAGGCTTCCACCGAACAGGTATATCCCGAATTGCTCAGGCTGTGGGTCGCGGATTTCACCAGCCAGGTGCCGTTCAAATGCTCTCGTATACCGGCTATTTTCAGGGGACGCAGCGGCATGATTTTCGGATCCCCGAATAGTTCCAGGTTCAGCGTGGAGCTTTGTTCGCGAAATTCCTCCAGTTGCGCCTTGGCGGCGGCGGTGGCTTCGTCCTTGGTGCTGAAAACTTCCCGCAACGTGAAAACCTTATCGTTTTTGGCGGCACTGTTTTCCACTTCCTCAATCGTCGTTACCGCCTTCATTCTGTCATGCCATTTTGCTTGAATCTTTTTATAAACCATGCGATCACTGATGGTCATATTCCAGCTTGAAATGCCATAAGGCCCCAGCTCAAGGGCCTTTAATGCATCGCCGGAGGCGCTTTTGGCCTCGGCCTTTTTGAGGAACAGCAAATAGCCATGATCCGGTTTGGCGATGGCGTCGTATCTGTCGGCCAGACGCGACAAAAAGTTCATGTCCGATTCATTGGTCTGTATCTCTCCAGGTAATAGACTCCCCAGAGAACTGCTTACCTTGGCCTCCAGTGAACAACGCTTCGCGATCGTCGACACGATGTCCTTGATGGTTTTTTCTTTCCAAATATCACTGCGCTGGTCGTAGATCGAGGAACTCATATCCACGGCCTTAGCGCTCAGTGTCAGTTTGTCCGGTGGACCTGACAGTTGCCGGCTGTCGATCAAATAGGTCCCCATCAGCATCAGTTCGCCTTCATAACCGAGCCACAACTTGATTTTGTCATTCGTCGTTGGCACGACAATGCGCTTGTTCACAAGCACATCGTGCAACTCCAGATTCAGTTGATCGCTTTGGTCTCCGCTGTATTGGGACAAGCTGATACTGATCAGGCGGTTTTTTAACGTACTCTTCGCGGCACTACCCTTGATTTCCAGTTTATAGGCCGGTATTGGATTCAGCAGTATGTTTGGCATTTTGGAAATACAATTTAACGACGAACATTGGTAATTCGTAATTACGAATTACTGATGACTTCAATCCCACAACCTGTCGACTTCCTTTTCCCCGATCTCATCGGTCAGGTCGGGCAAAACAATCTCGATCCCTGAGGAAAATACCGGCCCTTCATTGACCAACCCGGGGTTTGCCTCCATAACCTTCTCCACAACCCCTTCCATATTGACCGATGAACTGGAACCCAACGTATCAAATTCATCCATGGATTCTGTGAGCGACTGTACATAACTCGGGTCGATTTTCATGGCCGTTTGCATGCGTTTCATCGTTTGCCCATAACGCTTCCAGCAAATCTGGTCCAGTACGTCCCCATCCCTTGTTTTATAAATAATGCTCATGTTCTTTTTTGTGGATGTATTTACTGTTTACGCAAAAAGTAAAGCGACATTTTAACGCTGTATTAGGCTGAAATATGGTAAGAATATTTCGCTTTACTTTTCGCGGTCTTAGTATTCAGGATCACCCTTGGGATCCGATGATGATTTTCGTGAAACAAAATCAGAAAAATAAAAGATCATATTCCACATAACGTTGCAGACTCAGACTAAATTCGATTTTTCGCGCCGCGCCATTTCCCAAGAAAATCGTTTTAGTCTCCTCGATCTGTTTAATGACCCAAGTCCCTAGTAAACCACCCTGGCTATCGATCAACGGCAAGGGCACGCCAATGGCCGCCTCCAGACGGAGTATCGCCATCGTCAGGGAACCACCCGCATGTTGCGGATACATAGTGCCGCTGATGCTCATCGTCTCGTTCTGGATCCCCATAAACATCAACGCAGGTCCTCCAGCACCCAAGGAAGAACCCAGGCGTTCCTGCTGTGCCCAGTTATATTCCTGGGAACGCTGGACTGAATCGTAGGACGCGCCTAATAGATCGAATGCGAAGCCGCCCAATATCATCATCGCCATGACTCCTTTCCCCTTGAGGGGTTGCTTGACGAAATCATTTCTCCCGCCGCCTGATAAGCTTGCGAACGGTCTCCAGCCAGTCGGTCAGATCGTCTTCGGTGAGATCCAGCAACTCATTGAGAGACCAGCCCGTATGCTGCGCCAACAACACAACGCCCTCCCGGAGGTTCGTTGTGTTCAGGACAAAAAATCGTTTACCGCGTCCTGTAGTTTTATGTAGTCCGCAAGTTCGAGTTCCTCTATGGTGTCGGGGGCCACATCGCACAGATTGGCGATAAACCTGGCCTCTTTTTCCGCCGGGCCACCACTGCCTTTTTCCACAATCAGGCGATCGCGCACTTTCGGTGGCCGCATGGTGAGCGCAGCGATGGTTTCTCCATGGATAGTCAGGGGACTGTTGAGTTGTATCGTTTTGACGGTCATGGCGTTATCCGTTTGTTGAGTCAACGATTGATTTCCGGTACCCTCCCGCGCTGGACGCGGGAGGTAAAACCTGGGTTCATATGACGGAACTTATGGCGATGAGGCCCGTAATGAAACCCGGTTTTTTAAAGCCCAATCGCCGCCCGCGTTTTTTCAAGCTGATCCACACCGGCGATCTTGCGTACCATATTCTCGGCATCGACCTCGACAATCTCTTCACCGCCGATCTCCAGTTTGTAGTAGCGGATAGTCATACTGGCGCTAAGAGAACCCTTCTCACCGCCCTTGAAGCTGCCCATATCGAGCTCCTTCCAGGCGCCTTTCAGGGTTATCGTTACCGGCACGACCTCACCTGACTCATCATCCAGGGCGCCGCGCAAGGTGGCCGAAACCGGGGAACTTGCGCCAAGTCCAAACAGTTTGATGGTATCGGTATCGAATTCCGCGAGCGTCATGTCGCATTCGAGCTTCTCCATTCCCATATCCAAATCGATGGGGATATCCATGCCACCGGCGGAAAACTCTTCCATCTTGATCGAGAGCTTCGGCAGCGTTGCCTCTTCCACGCGCCCGGCATAGCCTCTACCATCGATAAATACATTGAACCCTTTGATTACCTTTGGGATTAGCATCAGAATATCTCCGTTAGATAGTTGTTAACCAAACTGCTACGGAACGTAATATGTTCCGCCGGGTAAGGCGGGGTGAAATCGAAGTCGAAGGTGATCTTCCCGTCCACGATCTGATCGGGGGTGTTCAGATCCGGGTCCGCCCAACAGGCCCCGCCGATGATCGCACCTTTGGATTTCAGACTATTCAAATAGTTGTTGACACCCGCGATGACATCTTCGACATAGGTCTTCGTGATGTTTCTGTCGACGGCCCACAGATGCGCTTGCAGCAGGGCGTCATTCAACATATCGGCGGTACGGCGAACGCTGATGAAGGCCCACTTCGAATCGGAAGAGCAGGTACGGTTACCCCATAGCCGATAGCCGTCCTGATTGATGATGGTGGCAACTTCCTGCTCATTGAGCAGATTGGCCGCGGCATTCTGATCACCCAGGGCGAAATCAATGGGACGCACGGTTCCCGTGATTCCCAGGATCGGCTGATTGGAGGGGCTCCACCAGAATCCGTGCTGATTGTCACGTTTGACAATGGCGCCCACCACGCGGGGAGAGGCAACCTGTGTGACATCATCGATCATGACACCCGGATCCACCATATAAACCCGCGCGCTGCCGAATTGGGCACGGTATGCCTTGGCGGCCTCATTGGTTGTGTTTGGGCCATCGGCAATCACGACTGCCCGCAGGCGTTCCGCGACACCGATGAGCGTATCCACAACGGTTTTCTCATGGGTAAAGCTTGGCGCAATCAATAGGCGTGGGGTTACTGCCACCTCGCTCTGGGCGCCCAGTAACGCGAGAATTCCCGTGTATTGCCCCGTGTCGGCATCGATCTTCCCCTCGATGTCGGTCTTGGTAATTGCCGCTGCCACGACTTTATGGTCGTAACTGAGTTTTACGGAGTCACCACTGGCAAGGGCACCCTCCGCCGCGCGTGAGATCGTGCCGGTGGCGGCATCAAAGGTGTAATCCGCGCCTTCCTCATAAGTGATCGAACCATCAGCATTTGTCACGACAAGATTGCTGATCTCCTGGCCGCTCAGAACGATCACACCGGAGGCGAACGTCTTTTCTTCCGAACTGACCGATTCGGCCGCGTAACCGGATCCGGAACCCACATTGACAACCACAATCAACGCCCCGGTCTGATCGAAGATGGCGTCCAGTGCGTCGGGAATGGTATTTGTCCCATCGGGTTCGCCAAATGTTTCAACGGCTTTTTTGCGGGAGCCTTCGATCAACACGGGTTTATTGACGGGGCCCTGCGCGGCGGTTCCCACCAGTCCGATGACAGACGCCTTGGGGGTTTGAATAGGGCGTGGCCCACCATCGAGTTCGATGATTTCGACACCATGTAAGAAGCTCATAGTTTTTTCTCCTAGGTTTTTTCCAGAGGCAAAGTGAAATCC
>JABDQX010000029.1 GCA_013042035.1 Gammaproteobacteria bacterium | reverse complement strand
CGCAGTAGACTGGGGATTTTTCAGACACGCTCTTAGGATAACAGGCGCTTACAATACTTGAAAACCGGGCGATTCGCCCTTATCTATCGCATGTGTTATTTTTTACGGTAGAAAAGCTATGCCGATTTACGAATACGAGTGTTCCCAATGCGCCCATCGCATTGAAGTTCTTCAGAAGATCAATGATCTTCCGCTACAGGATTGCCCTGCTTGCAATAAGCCATCCCTGCGCAGACTGATTTCGGCCGCATCCTTTCGTCTCAAGGGAACCGGATGGTACGAAACAGACTTCAAGAATAAAGGCAAATCAAAGCCTGCCGACGAACAAGGGAAGCAGAAAAGTTCTGACAGCACCAAAAGCAGTGCAAAAACAGATACTTCGACCTCAGAGAGCAAGTCGAAAAGCGCCGACGGCTGAAAATATTAACTACGCAAAAACTAAAGCGAGATGGTTAGCATCTATATCTAACTGTAATACCATGAGAATATCTCGCTTTAGTTTTCGCGCTCTTAGAGGGTGTCTGAAAATTTCTGGTCGTCGCGAAGCGGTAGCCTGATTGCGGTCCCGCAAGGCGCGGAAAGTAAAAAATCGGGGAGTGTAGCGAGCCACATGACGCGATTTCCCGCTCTTTCGCAGCGCAGTGGGCCACAATTCGGGGACCACTGCGGTAGACCGGGGATTTTTCAGACACGCTCTTAGTAACAAGGCAAAAAATGTCCACGCTACGCAAATACCTGATTGCAGGTCTGCTTGTCTGGCTACCGCTGGGTGTAACAGTACTTGTTCTCAAATTATTGGTGGATGCGATGGATCGCACCCTCTTGCTGCTCCCTTCGGCATGGAGACCTGATGTCCTACTGGGTTTTCATGTGCCGGGGCTTGGGCTTCTACTGTCACTGGCGGTGGTTGGCATTACCGGCGTTGTTGTCGCCAACTTGTTGGGGCGGCGTCTGATTGCGTTATGGGAATCCTTGCTAACGCACATCCCTCTGGTACGAAGCATCTATCTAGGTGTCAAGCAGGTGGTGGAAACCGTTTTCACCAGTGACGGCAAATCATTCCGAAAAGTCGTATTGATTGAATATCCACGCCGGGGCCTGTGGTGTCTTGCTTTCATGACGGGAACCGGGCTCGGCGAGGTCCAGGCCAGAACCGGTCGTGAAGTCATTGCTGTATTCGTACCCACCACACCGAACCCAACCTCCGGATTTGTATTGCTGGTACCGACAGAAGATATCTGCGAACTCGACATGAGTGTCGATGAGGGACTGAAACTCATCATATCCATGGGCGTTGCGGTTCCAAAATGGGCCAAGGAAACAGAGGGCGGGGCCGACGCCAAGCATGACTGCGCACATGCGTTCCAGGCCAAGAAGCAATAGACTATTCTACCCATCGCGCAATTCAACCTTTCCCAAAAACATCAGGATACCCCCCAATGCGAACACGATTTTGTGGAGAAATCAACCAATCGCTTATTGACGAACACGTTGTTGCCTGCGGATGGGTTCATCGGCGACGGGACCACGGTGGTGTTGTTTTTATCGATCTTAGAGACCGGGAGGGCATCGTACAGGTGGTGTTCGATCCCGTGGCTGAAAGTGAAGCATTTCATGTCGCCGAACAAGTGCGAAGTGAATTTGTGATCCAGGTCGAGGGTAAAGTGCGTGCTCGACCGGATGGTACGGAAAATCCTGATATGCCGACCGGCGCGGTGGAGATCCTGGGGAAAAAGCTCGTTATCCTCAACAAAGCCCAAACACCGCCCTTCCATATCGACGACGAAGACGTTCATGAAGAGACGCGGCTTAAATTCCGCTACCTGGATCTGCGCAGGCCGTTCATGCAGCAAAAATTATCGATCCGCGCCCACATTACCCGAGTGCTGCGCAGATTCCTCGACGAGCACGGCTTCCTGGACATAGAAACGCCCATGCTGACACGGGCAACCCCGGAAGGTGCTCGCGACTATCTGGTGCCTAGCCGAACCCATAAGGGGCGATTTTTCGCGTTGCCCCAGTCACCGCAGCTATTCAAACAGCTTCTGATGATGAGTGGATTAGAGCGCTACTATCAGATTGTGCGCTGTTTCCGAGATGAGGATCTACGCGCTGACCGGCAACCGGAATTCACGCAGCTGGATATTGAGGCATCGTTTCTGACCGAAGACGACATCATGACGCTGATGGAAAGCATGATGAGGCAGGTATTCGCCAAGGTTCTTGAGATACAGCTTCCCAATCCATTTCCACGCCTGACCTACCAGGTAGCCATGGCTCGATATGGAACCGACAGGCCCGACCTTCGTATTCCATTGGAGCTGGTGGAAGTAAGCGATCTGATGGCGTCCGTAACCTTCAAGGTATTTTCGGATCCGGCCAATGACCCGCGAGGTCGGGTCGCCGCATTGCGAATTCCCAATGGCGGTGAGATCCCACGTTCGGCTATCGACAAGTATACGGAATTCGTCGGTATTTATGGCGCAAAAGGCCTTGCCTATATCAAGGTCAACGATACACAGGCAGGCCGCGAAGGACTGCAATCACCCATTGTGAAATTCCTGCCCGATGAGGCACTTGCCGGGATCGTGAGCCGGACGAATGCCCAAAACGGTGATCTGATCTTCTTTGGAGCAGGAAAAGAGAAAACCGTCAATGAATCCATGGCCGCATTGCGAGTGCATATCGGTCATGATCTTGGGCTTGTCGAATACGGATGGCGCCCCTTGTGGGTAGTCAATTTCCCCATGTTTGCCTGGAACGAGAATGAGCAGCGCTGGACAGCGCAACACCATCCCTTTACAGCACCTGCCACGGACAACACAGAACTACTGGAGGTGGCCCCTCGAGATTGCCATTCACAGGCCTATGATATGGTATTGAACGGCACGGAGATTGGGGGAGGTTCGATACGTATCCACCGATCCGAAATGCAACTTGCGATTTTTCGGATCCTCGGGATCGACGAAGAAGAGGCAAAACAGCGTTTCGGCTTCCTACTGGAAGCGCTCACCCACGGCTGCCCGCCCCACGGCGGTATCGCATTCGGCCTGGATCGAATTGCGATGCTGATGACCGGTGCCTCGTCTATTCGGGAGGTAATCGCCTTCCCCAAGACACAAACCGCCCACTGCCCACTCACGGATGCCCCCGCGATAGCGGACGAGCGACAACTGCGAGAACTTGGAATCCGAGTACGAAGCGCGGATTTCCCGAAGGTATCCTAAGCGACGGCCAGGTAACGCAACCGGTCTCACAAAACCTGTTGGCTCCACTTCGCGGAGCCAACAGTCATGAAAGAAACCCGAGAACGTTGCTTTTCCGATCAGGCGGCCTGCAGTGGGATCGCATTTCGCATGCGACTAATGCGATTTTGCTCATTTAGGTAGGCAAGTGTGGGTTTGAAGCGAGCAGCCTCGTTTTGATCCATACTCGCATACGCGCAAATGATCACGCGATCGCCTGGATTTGCCTTGTGGGCGGCGGCACCGTTTACCGAGATAATGCCCGAGCCTTCCTCACCCAAGATAACATACGTGGTAAAACGCTCCCCATTGGTTACGTTATAAACCTGGATTTGCTCGTACTCTCGGATGCCCGTAGCCCGGAGCAACCCCGCATCAATAGCACAAGAACCATCGTATTCGAGTTCAGAGTGCGTAACGCGGGCATTATGTAATTTTGCCTTGAGCATGGTCAGATGCATATAGCGGTTCCCCCTAGAACCCATAATAAGGAAAGGGCCGAAATTATGCGGCAAATAAAATAGTCATTCAAGCCATATTCGTGATAATTTTGCAGCGCAACATGATTGCAGATCAAAATTATCGAGAAAAATCATGCCCAAGCCGCTATTGAAAATCACTAACCTTGGGGTTGAATTCCACCAACCCGGAACCTCCATCACCGCCGTTAGGAAGGCATCGCTTCATGTGGGGCCGGGCGAAAGCGTAGCTTTGGTGGGTGAAAGCGGTTCCGGCAAATCCGTCATGGCGCTCTCGATCCTACAGCTTTTACCCTGTCCACCGGCTATCTACACACCGGGTAGCTCCATTGTGTTTCAGGAACAAGAACTCATCGGCGCCCCCAAATCCCAGCTGCGATCTGTACGCGGCAACCGCGTCTCCATGATTTTCCAGGAACCTCTGACCTCGCTAAACCCGCTGCACACGGTAGAAAAACAAGTCGGCGAGGTGATGATGGCCCACAAAGGACTGTCAAGAATGGCCGCGCGTAAAAAAACCATTGCCTTATTGGAACAGGTTGGCATTACCAATCCCATACAGCGTCTTGCTGCCTATCCCCATCAGTTATCCGGCGGTCAGCGCCAGCGCATCATGATCGCCATGGCCTTGGCCAATGAACCGGATCTCCTCATTGCCGACGAGGCCACCACTGCCCTCGACGTCACCATTCAGATTCAAATTCTGCAACTGCTCACCACGTTGCAAAAGCGCTTTGATATGGCGTTGCTGTTCATTACTCACGACCTCGGTATTGTCCGCACGATTGCCAATCGCGTGTATGTCATGAATCAGGGTGAAATCGTCGAATCCGGCCTCGTTGACGAGGTATTCTCGCGACCACAACATCCTTACACACAACGGTTACTGGCGGCTGAACCGCGGGGAAATCCGATCTCCGCCGCCCCTAATGCCCGAACACTGGTGGAAGCGAAGAATTTATCAGTCTGGTTCCCCATTAAAAAAGGCATACTACGGCGCACCGTGGCGCACATCAAGGCGGTTGACGGCATCACGTTGCGGGTACGGGAAGGCCATACCGTTGGCGTGGTAGGGGAAAGCGGCTCAGGCAAAACCACACTGGGACTTGCGTTATTACGCCTCGAAACGAGTCGCGGCATCCTCAAGTATGCCGGCCGCGACATCCAGGGGCTCAATCAGACAACCCTGCGTCCCTTGCGCCGCGAGATGCAGATCGTCTTCCAAGATCCCTTCAGCAGTCTGAGCCCGCGAATGTCGGTAGGAGAAATCATTGCCGAGGGTTTGCTTGTACATCGAATAGGACGCGATGCCGCCAAACGGGAAGAGCTTGTCATACGGATTCTCGATGAAGTACGCCTGGATCCGGAAAGCCGATACCGCTATCCACACGAATTCTCCGGGGGGCAGCGCCAGCGTATTGCCATTGCCCGGGCCATGGTGTTAAAACCCCGTTTCCTGGTTCTGGACGAACCCACTTCCGCCCTGGATATGTCGGTTCAGGCGCAAATCGTCGATCTGCTGCGAGAGCTTCAGGCACGCCATGGCCTGGCGTATCTCTTCATCAGCCATGATCTCAAAGTCGTACGGGCGCTCAGCGACGAGGTTTTGGTGATAAAAGAAGGCCGTGTCGTGGAGCACGGTTCTGCCGAGGATATCTTTCAGGCCCCGCGCGAGGCCTACACACGGGAATTGATGGCGGCGGCATTATAAATCATCGTCTTCCATCAAAATCCTCGACCCATCCCCATCCATATCATCGAATTGCCCGCTTCTAGCGGCCCATATGAATACGCCGAGCGTGATTAGACCGAGCACTACCATGCCCGGAATCAATCCGTAAATGACGTCCATTGAATAACCTCCGAATACGTGCGGCATTTGCGATGACAACCAATGAACTAATAGGCATGGAAACGGCCGCCAGCAGGGGTGTTATAACGGCAGCCATGGCCAGCGGCACCATAATCACATTGTAGAGGATAGAAATGCCGATGTTTTGGTAAATCGTACGCAGTGTTCTACGCGCCAGGGCCGTTGCCGCCAGCACATCGCCCAGTTTGTTATGCATGAGTATGATATCGGCGCTTTCCGCGGAGACATCCGTACCCGAGCCAAGTGCAATACCCACATCGGCGCATGACAATGCAGGGGCATCGTTGACGCCATCTCCTATCATGGCGACCCGTCGTCCTGCTTTCTGAAGCCTTGAGATCACCTGGCTTTTGTCTTCCGGTAAAACCTCCGAGATCACCGCCATGCCACCGAGCCGTTCGGCCACGGCTTGGGCGACCGTTCTCCGATCACCGCTCAGCAGTGTCATTTGGATCTCCCGATGGCGTAATGCGTCGACGAGATCTCCAGCATCTTCCCGGAGCCGATCCTCTATACCTATCAACGCCGTGTCTTTTCCTCCGATGGCGCAATGCAGACAAATCGTGCCTTTTTTCTCCAATCTGATGGCATGCGCCTGTAATACCGGAGACAGAGAGACACGATGACGCCTGAGCCAGTTTGCCGAGCCCATCAACACAATCTCACCGTTGACTTCGGCCCGAATACCGAATCCCGGATGATTCGAGAAATTCGTGACGGATAATTCTCCATTAGGAAAGTTGATATTGAGATCGGGGGTTTTCTCGGCACAAGCAACAATTGCCGTCGCAAGGGGATGCTCCGAGTAACGCTCGAGCGCGGCAATCCGGGCTAGCACGGGTTGCAGTACCCGAGGACAGTGGGGTGCTTCTTCGCCCGATCCATCACCTGCCCCATCACGCACCCAGGATAGCGTTTCCGTGTGCAGGGAGGTCAGCGTCATCTGGCCGTGGGTAAGCGTTCCGGTTTTATCAAAGACAAAATGGTTGATGCGGGAAAGCGACTCCAGCACGCTGCC
The DNA here is from genome assembly GCA_013042035.1 of Gammaproteobacteria bacterium. Classification (GTDB taxonomy): domain Bacteria; phylum Pseudomonadota; class Gammaproteobacteria; order HK1; family HK1; genus JABDQX01. The sequence continues at coordinate 5,057 of JABDQX010000029.1, read as the reverse complement.
GTTCTTGATCAGGATACCGTGGCGGGCACCGATCCCGGCGGCCACGGCAATGGCCATGGGAGTGGCAAGACCAAAGGCACACGGACAGGTGATGATAAGCACCGCCGTTGCCGCCATTAAGGCTATTTCAAAATCCGTGTTTATCCACCATGAGAAGGTAGCAAGGGCAAGGAATAATGTCGTGGCAACGAACCATGGGACGATCCGGTCCGCCAGCTGCTGAATCGATGCCTTACCGGCTTGCGCGGATTCTACCAGATGGATAATCCGGCCAAGCGCCGTTTCGCCTAGAAGATGGGTAATACGGACTTCCAGGGCGCCTTGGATATTCATGGTACCGGCCGAGACCGTATCTGCCGCCGCTTTGTCCACCGGCTCCGATTCCCCTGTCAGCATGGATTCATCCACCGTGCTGGTTCCACTGACGATGGCGCCGTCCACGGGTATTCGCTCTCCCGGTTTCACCAACACCAGCTCGCCCAATACCAGAGAACGAGTGGAGACAAGGCGCCATTCGTTGTCTCGCATAACCATCGCCGCCCGTGGTTGCAGATCCAGCAGGCGCTGGGTGGCGCTGAGCGCTCTACGTTTCGATATGGCCTCCAGATAGCGCCCGATCAAGATGACAAACAAAAAGTTTACGACGGTATCGTAATAAACCGCGCCTGTCGCCGGTTCGGCAACGGTTACATACACCGAATAGAGGTATGTGACACCGGCACCGATGGCAATGGGCAGATCCATACCCAGATGACCATGGCGCAATCCGATTGCGGCGCTTCGGAAAAAGGGGAACCCCGAGTAGAGAAGGGTCGGTGTCGCCAGTGAAAAACCAACCCAATGAAATAATGTGCGAAACTCACCCTGATCCGCACCGGCATAGAGGGCAATGGAGACCCATAAGAGGTTCATCATGGCAAAGCCGGCAAAAGCCATCCGGAACAGCAAGGCACGATTTTCGCGCTGCAAGCGATTTTCCTGCGCTTCCGGGTCGAAAGGCATCACGGTATAACCGATACCCCCCAAACGGCGCATGATCTCCGAAAGACGGACCTTTCCATTGTGCCAGCGGACCTTGAGACGTTTTGTCGTCAGATTCACATCGGCCCGCGCCACGCCTTCGGTTTGCGCAAGGGCGCGCTCGATCAACCACACACAGGCCGCACAGTGAATCCCTTCGACCATGAGATCGATCTCTCTTTCTTCCCCACGATGTGATACGTACTCGCGCTGCACGTCGTCCAGATCGAACACCTCCAGATCCTTGACAGGTTCCGGTGGCGGCGCCAAGGGCGTATTGTCCAGTGTGCGGTTGTAAAAACCATCGAGTCCCGCCGCGTGAATCGCCTCACACACTCCTTTGCATCCATGACAACAAAATTCCTGTCTCTCGCCCTGTATGGTTGCGACGACAATCTCGTTGGCAGGTGGCAGGGGAAGGCTACAATGGAAACATTTGGTTTCGGGCATTGTCAGAATGTTCCGCCATTCCAGCCCCACATGGCGCGTGGGACATCCGCGAACACGATGTAAATGCGGTCCCGTGGGATATTGAGTTCCGTAGAAATCGATTCGCAGAGTGTGCCGGACAGACTCTCCGTCCGCGATAGCGGCAGACCGATTCCCTTTAGTTCCACAAAGGCCAGTGGTTCATCGTTTCCCGCAAAGTTCATGGTGCAATCGGTATCGATGGCAGCCATCATATAGCGCGTGGGTTTTCCCAGTTGTTCCGCGATAGTTGCCGATATCCTTCCCAGAAACGCTTTATCCCTGGCGCTGTCGGCGGCAACATTCGTTTGGATCTTGAGATAGGGCACGTTAGTTTTCTCCATAAGTGAGTGAGTAAGCATTGACAATAGAAACATAAAACCGCATAGTTCGCATCTTCTTTTTACTTGCCACCGCGCGCAACTTTTCCCATAAGCCGCTGGTTTATCCATGGTGTCATCGTTCAGCAAGATCCTTCGCTGCCGTGACCGGCTGAAAACAGTAGGTATGGGAAAAGTTACACGCGGAATTACTTGATATGTATTTAGGATAGACCAAACCGTGGCCAATTCACCGCAACCCAGAAAACGTGCTCGTCAGGCGGAAAAAAATCGCCTTCAGAATGCCAGTCGGCGTTCCATGCTGCGTACTTACCTCAAGAAGGTAAAAAAGGCTATCGACCTCGGTGACAAAGAGGAAGCCCAGCGCGCCTTCAGTGTAGCGGTTCCCGTTATCGACCGCATGGCGGGGCGAGGGATCATCCACAAAAACAAGGCAGCCCGTCACAAACACCGCCTGAGCGCCCACATAAAGAACCTTTCGGCCCCGGTATCGGAATAATCTTGCGAAGCAAGGTCACCCGCTAATCAATACGAGGTTGTCCCGATGGATGACCTCCGGTTCGTTTACGTACCCCAATATCTCCCCGATTCGATCGCTGGACTGACCCGCGAGCTTTCGGGTTTCCTTCGCATTGTAGTTGGCAAGACCCCGCGCGATCTCCCGGCGATTCCGGTCGAGGCACGCCACCACCTCGCCGCGCGCGAAATTCCCTTCAACGCCCAATATACCAACGCCGAGCAGGCTTTTACCCGCATCGCAAAGTGCATGGACAGCACCGGCATCAAGGATCAATTTGCTTCGCACCGTGGGAGGCCCCGCCAGCCAGCGCTTGCGGGCCGCGAGCGGTGGTTGATTGGGTTTTAACAGGGAGCCAATCTCCTCGCCAGCGGCAAGCCGTATCAGCACATCCCGAGTCCGACCCGATGCAATGACCGTATCGGTTCCGGAACGCGCCGCAAATGCCGCCGCATCCAGTTTGGTGCGCATTCCCCCACGACCAAGGGTACCGCCTTCCCCGGCCATGGCTTCGAGCCCCACATCACCGACGTTGGCCACGCTGATGAGACTCGCCTCCGGATCCCGCCTCGGGTCCGCCGTAAAGAGTCCCGCCTGATCGGTCAGTATCACCAGCCGCTCGGCCTCCACGAGATTCGCCACCAATCCGGCCAGGGTATCGTTATCCCCCAGACGAATCTCGTCGGTAGCCACGGTGTCATTCTCGTTGACAATGGGGATAGCACCCAGTTCAAGCAGGGTCCGCAGGGTCCCGCGTGCATTGAGGTATTTCACCCGATTCAAAAAATCATCATGGGTGAGCAGCACCTGGGCGGTATGGATGCCATGGGCTCGAAAGCATGCCTCATAGGCATGCACCAGCCCCATCTGGCCAATGGCCGCGGCTGCCTGGAGTTTATGCAGTTGTTCCGGGCGCCGCTCCCACCCGAGACGACACATCCCTTCGGCCACCGCCCCGGAAGAGACCAGCACCAGCTCGATGCCGTTATTGCCCAATGCCACCATCTGTTCGGCCCAGACATGGATCGCCTCGTGATCGAGGCCTTGCCCGTCATTGGTAAGCAACGCGCTGCCGATCTTGATGACCCAGCGACGGGGTGTTTGTTGTGGTTGTGGGTTATCTATCATTGAACGTGCAAGAGAATCGGTTGGCATGGGCATAGTTCTGTTGGAAGAAGTTCAATCCATCAATATAACTTATGACACGGGCTATGGAGGCAAACCCTTTGGACAAATTAGGGCAAAAACATTGACTGGAACCTAGCTATTCTATTACGCTGCGCGCATAAACCCCGCCAGTGAGAGTATCGCTGGCCCGACGCCTCCCTTGCGGAGGCGTTTCTTTTTGCGTCATGGCAATAAGGCCGTCTGCTCTACTCTTCAGACTCAGGCTCAAACAACGCTTCCATCACCTGGTAAACCAACGCCTGACATCCCTTACCCGTGTAGGCCGATATCCGAAAAACCGGACCTTCCCATTGCAGTTGTTCTACCAGTTCTTCCCCGCACCGCTCCTGTTCATCCGGTGGCAATAGATCGATTTTGTTGAAAACCAGCCATCTTTCCCGTCTGGCCAGCTCCGAGTCGAATTTTTCCAATTCAGCGGCGATGGATTCGACATCATCGCGCAAATCTCCTCGTTCAGGCGACATATCCACCAGATGCAATAAAAGCCGTGTACGGGCAAGGTGTTTGAGGAAACGTATGCCAAGCCCCAAACCCTCGGCGGCCCCTGGAATCAAGCCGGGGATGTCGGCCATGACGAAGCTGTGTTCGGAATCGGTACGCACCACGCCCAGATTCGGGTACAAGGTGGTAAAAGGATAATTTGCAATCTTTGGTCTGGCGGCGGATACCGAGCGAATCAAGGTGGATTTACCCGCGTTGGGTTGACCCAACAAACCCACATCGGCAAGGAGTTTTAATTCCAGGATAATGTCGTGACTTTCACCGGGTTCGCCATCGGTGGTTTTTCTGGGGGCACGGTTGGTGCTGCTTTTGAATCTGGCATTGCCAAGACCTCGCTTGCCACCACGGGCAATCAGTAGCTGCTGGTCGGCTGTCAGCAGCTCACCCATTGTTTCATTGGTCGCGGCATCAAGTATCATGGTGCCGATCGGGACATGTATGTGTCGATTCTCGCCCCGCGCGCCACTGCGATTCGCGCCTTTGCCATCTTCACCTCTTTTGGCACGGAATATCCTGGTATAACGAAAATCCACCAACGTGTTGAGGTTGGAATCGGCAATCAGTATTACGTCGCCACCGTCGCCACCATCGCCACCGTCCGGCCCACCTTTGGGGATGTATTTTTCACGGCGAAAGCTCAGGCAACCATTGCCCCCATTGCCTGCTTCCAGGCGGATACTGACTTCGTCGACGAATTTCATCTAGTCCCCCACGTCACAAATACGTCGGTCAATGAACCGACAACAACCTACCAAATCCCATGAAGATCATAATCGAAGAGCGTTAGCGTGCGCGGCACATTTTTCAAATGCGGGATAGGTCAAGAAAAAACCCGTCGTAAGACGGGTTTTTGGAATAGTGGATAGGTAGTAACTGATAATGGGTAATTGACAGTTGATAATGGTCAATTATCCACTATCCATTATCAATTATTTCACATGACGTTCACATACTTGCGGTTGTAGGGTCCCTTGGTTTGAAATACGATCTTGCCTTCGGCCTTTGCGAACAAGGTGTGATCG
>JABDQX010000023.1 GCA_013042035.1 Gammaproteobacteria bacterium | reverse complement strand
ATTTAATACCGATCGCATCGACCATCTGTACCAGGACCCCCACATCGCTAATCGCCGGTTTATCCTGCACCATGGCGATCTGACCGATTCATCCAACCTGATCCGCATTATTCAACAGATTCAGCCGGACGAGATCTACAATCTGGCGGCCCAAAGCCACGTGGCGGTCTCCTTCGAAGAACCGGAGTACACCGCCAACTCGGATGCGCTGGGCGCCTTGCGCATTTTGGAGGCCATTCGTATTCTGGGACTGGAGAAAACGACGCGTTACTATCAGGCCTCCACCTCGGAATTATATGGTCTGACCCAGGAAACCCCTCAGAAAGAGACCACACCATTCTATCCCCGCAGCCCTTATGCCGTGGCCAAACTCTATGCCTATTGGATCACCGTAAACTACCGCGAGGCGTACGGGATTTATGCCTGCAACGGCATCCTGTTCAACCACGAGTCGCCGGTCCGTGGCGAAACCTTCGTCACTCGGAAGATTACCCGGGCATTGGCGCGCATCAAGTTGGGTTTGCAGGATTGCCTGTACCTTGGCAATCTGAACGCCAAACGGGACTGGGGCCACGCACGGGATTACGTGGAGATGCAATGGCTGATGCTGCAGCAAAATGAACCGGAAGATTTCGTCATCGCTACCGGGACACAGTATTCGGTACGGGATTTCATCGATGCCGCGGCGGCGGAATTGGACATCAACATCCACTGGGAGGGCGTGGGTTTGGCGGAAAAAGGATTTCTTATGCCCGCCACCGGCACGCAAAGAAGGCGGATTATCGTAGCGGTAGACCCACGCTACTTTCGTCCCACGGAGGTGGAAACACTGCTGGGCGATCCAACCAAGGCCAAGGAAAAACTCGGCTGGGTACCGAAAACGTCCTTCCATGATCTGGTCGCGGAAATGGCGCGAGAGGATCTGAACACAGCGAAGCGGGATAAACTGGTTAAACGACATGGGTTCCCCGCGTTCGATCATTACGAATGACGCTTCAAGATATTGACATGCAACGAATCTACATAGCCGGCCACCGAGGCATGGTAGGCGCCGCGATCATGCGGCAATTGCAAGCCAGGGGTAATTGCGCCATCGTGACACGCACCCACGCGGCGTTGGATCTGACAAACCAACGGGAAGTGCGGGCATTCTTTCAGGATGAACGCATCGACCAGGTTTATCTGGCAGCGGCGAAAGTAGGGGGCATACACGCTAACAATACGTATCCCGCCCAGTTCATCCACGAAAACCTGATGATGGCGTGCAACATTATCCACGCCGCCCATATGGCGGGGGTGCAAAAACTGCTGTTTCTGGGGTCATCGTGCATTTATCCGAAATTTGCAGCGCAACCAATGCGCGAAGACGCCTTGCTGACCGGAACGCTGGAGCAGACCAACGAACCCTACGCCATTGCCAAGATCGCCGGCATCAAGCTGTGCGAGAGTTACAATCGCCAATACGAACAAAACTACCGTAGCGTCATGCCGACGAATCTTTACGGACCCAATGACAATTTCCATCCTGAAAATTCCCATGTAATTCCGGCATTGCTGCGGCGCTTTCACGAGGCAATGCGGACAGGACACGATGAAGTCGTGATTTGGGGCAGTGGCGCACCCAGACGGGAATTCCTCCATGTGGATGACATGGCTGCGGCCTGCGTACATGTGATGAACCTGCCCTTGGATGTATATCGGGCCAATACGCAACCTATGCTCTCTCATATCAATGTTGGCACGGGTAAGGACTGCACCATTCGCGAACTGGCACAAATCATTGCCAGGGTTACCGGATTCACGGGCCGACTGGTATTCGATGCAAGCAAACCGGACGGCATGGCGCGCAAACTCCTGGATGTCTCGCGTATCGAAGCGCTCGGCTGGCGGGCGAAGATTGGGCTCGAAGCGGGTTTGCATGATACCTATCGCTGGTTCGAAGATAATCAGGCGGCTTTCCGTCACTGACGGGACTAAAAACGGGAATAGCGACTAAACGCGAAAGCCTTTACAGACTCGGTTGGGGAGTAAACCACCATCGCTAGGCCGAGTCCGGGTTGGGAGTGTAAGAGGGTGTCTTAAAATTCCGATTCCGTGCACGTGTTTCG
>JABDQX010000012.1 GCA_013042035.1 Gammaproteobacteria bacterium | reverse complement strand
CTATAGCGATCACCCACGATGTAGTCCTTCAGGGCCGGATCCGTCAGATCCGGGGCTGCCGTAACGGCCAATGCCAATGCACTCAGCCCGGCAAAAAGACCCCATTGTTTTCTATTAGCCATTTTTTGTTGCCTCGATACCACCCCGAAAGGCGGATAAGATAATGGGAAATGACAATCAAACAACCTCTACTGCCTGACTCAGGGTTGTTTTTTTACCCGTATCCTCGAACCAGGTGATGGAAAGTTCTCCACTGGATTCGGCGCGGCAATGGAACGCCAGATAGGGATTAGCGGATATGGCGTGATGTAGATCGGCGGAAAACACCAATTGGCCATTGAGCGTGGCCTCAATCCGCTGGATCATTTTGCGGGGAATGATTTCGCCGGTTTTTTTGTCTTTGCGGAGACCATTCTCCATGGGATGGGGAAACAGCGATTTCACCTGAAACACTTCGCCTGTTTTTACACTTTTCGGCACTTTAATGCGTGGTTTTTTCTTCATGTTCGTTTTTCCTGCCCGGAATCGTAAATTTGCCGGATTAACACCGGCGGTAACTATTGATCGTTTGATCGTTCCACCTTAAATTGCGGGTTTCGCGTAGGTGGATAAGCGCTCCCGGCGCGCATCCACCCTTTTCCGGCGGTATTTTGTGGATGCGGCCTTGACGGCCTTATCCACCCTACAGTCCGCAAAATCAGAAGGAACGGCCCACTAGGGCGTTGCCGTGCGCGGCACTTAGCCGCCGCAACCGCCAATGGTGACCTTGATTTGCTCTTTGGCAATAAACATTGCGCCATCGCTCATCTCGGCGACTGCTACCACGTTTTGCGTTTTCGCAAGCCGCATCCGCGCTTTTACCTCGGCCTTACCGCTTTGGGGTGTCAGATGGAAGGTAAACACTTCCGGGTAGGGATTTTCCTCGGCAAATATGCGGATCGCCTTCACGTAGTCCTGGTCCGTCATGGGACTATCCACACTGACCGTAAACGGTACGGTATTACCGTTTTCAGCAATCTGCGGTAATTCGATGGAGACCTTGCCTTCGAGCGGGGCCTTGCCGCCGGTGATCCCATCAATAGCCTTCAGGGTTTCCTCGACCGTCGCAAAGCTCTGATGTGGGAATAGCGCCGAGGCCAAGAGACCGACACCGCCCGCGCCCAGTAATGCGAGAAAGTCGCGCCGGGGTTTGCGACAGGCGTCATAAACAGGGGGAATTTGTTGCTTCATAAGAACCTCTTTGAATATATCGTGTTCAACACGGCCTCTCTATGTGCTCAAGTCATCGTCGAAGGAAGTTGCCGTGCGCGGCACTATTTCAACGTGGCCAGATAAGCGACCACATCCTCGACTTCTTCAGCCGTCAGAATCGGCTTGCCCTGGAATTTCTTGGCTACCCGATGGAGTCCGTCGACCCGATAAAAGGCCGGCATCATCGTCTCCGGATTGATGCGCTTGGGATCGACGATGCGAAGCCGTAATGCCGGAATATCGAGCCGACTTGCCACACCATTCAGATCGGGGCCGGTGATCCCATGATCATCCTCTTCCGGGATCGGCATCCGGTGACAGGACAGACAATTGCCCTTATTCCGTTGGATGGAAAGGACACGTCCCTTGATAGGATCGCCTGATGCACCCGTCAGGGAAGCCGGAATAGTAAAATCGACGACCTCATGACCGACCATCCCACTGGTTGTCTGCGTGGCCCAGACCTGTAGCGATGCGCATGGGATGAGTAAGACAGTGCAGATGAGCGCGCGGGGAAGGAACGAGTGAGAGGGCAAGAAGCGGAACAGTCTGTTGCGATTCATATTTTTTATCCTCCAGGGGTAATTTCCTACTAACCGTCTCCGACTCTTAGTTAAGAAACAGTTTGTAAGAAATTACAGGATCCGGGATTTTTGTCTAACAATCAGTATTTTCTTGAAAATACCGGGGATTTGAGAGTATCACGATTTCAATCCGTTCGGTCAATAATGATTTGCGAAGAAAAATCATTATGTTGGTAAGAAACCATGCCACCGCTCACCAGTGCCTCGATACTTCGCTCCAGGGTTTGCATGCCGAATTGTTGTCCGGCCTGTTTGCTTTCATGGACAAAATCGATGGGATCTTCCACGGTCAGGATATGGCAATATTCCGTTTCGTTTTTATGATCAAGCATTGCCGCGAGGGTTGTGAATTTGCCCGAACCGGTGGATCCTGTCACCAGAACCATCCCACGGTGAAGGGCCTCGATGTCTTGAAGGACGGCGGGGGCATGCAGCTCGGAACAGCCACGCGCCACCCCAAAGGCAAGTAGTTCTTTGATGTCCATTCGCAAAATCATAGCGAAAGATTGATGTTATCGATACCGATTTTCCAACCGGATAAAAATCATGAAGACATTCAGCACCACGGGTCCCGTAAAGCAAAACAAACACTACAACAT
>JABDQX010000006.1 GCA_013042035.1 Gammaproteobacteria bacterium | reverse complement strand
CTCCAGTGCGTTCTCGAACGATTCCGCAAGCCGAATCCTCATGTCCGGTTTTACCTTGAATCGGTCCACGACCACCTCGATGGTGTGTTTTTTTGTCCGATCCAAGGCGGATACTTCATCGAGTTCCATTACCTTGCCATCGATTCGCGCCCGCAGATAACCTTGTGTTCTGAGTCCCTCGAAAACCTGTTGGTGTTCGCCCTTGCGCCCTTCGATAATCGGCGCTAGCAACATCCAGCGCGCGGCTTCGGGCAACGCCAGAACCTGTTCCACCATTTGGCTGATAGTCTGGGCGGCAAGGGTCGTGTCGTGTTCCGGGCAACGCGGCTCACCGACCCGTGCATACAAAAGACGCAGATAATCGTGGATCTCGGTAATGGTGCCCACCGTGGAGCGCGGGTTGTGGGAAGTAGTCCGTTGATCGATGGAGATGGCAGGAGACAGACCCTCAATGTGGTCCACATCCGGTTTTTCCATCATGGACAGGAACTGTCGGGCGTAGGCCGAGAGCGACTCCACATAACGCCGCTGCCCCTCGGCATAGATGGTATCGAAGGCAAGGGAAGACTTTCCGGACCCGGAAAGCCCGGTCAGAACGATCAGCCGATCCCTGGGCAGATCCAGATCGATGTTTTTCAGATTATGGGTGCGAGCACCCCGGATTTGGATGGTGTCCAATAATTTTGCTCCGCAATATTAATTACGCAAAAAGTAAAGCGAGATTGTTAGCGCTGTATCCATCTGTAATACGATTAAAAATATCTCGCTTTACTTTTCGCGGTCTTAGTAATTTTGCCGCGCAAAATTATACTTTAATGTTATCTCTTGCGTCCGGTCATAAGAAATACCGTGAATCGCCTGATCTCGCCATCGACATCCGGTTTCATCACCGCCGCCGCATCCGTATCCCGGATATCATCGAACCCGGCCTCCGCGAAGACCCTGCGCAAATTTATCCGATCGAACCCGAAATGGAATACGCCGCTGTTGTCGTCATGGAACCGGCCATCATCCAAATCCAGATCGCTAATGCACAGATAACCGCCAGGGGCCGTGATTTGATGGAACTGCTCGAAAAGAGGCGCTATTTCCTTTATATGGTGAACCGTCATGTTGCTCAAAACCAAGTCATAGCGCCCCGTCAGCGTATCGCCCCTATCGAGATCCATGAACACGGTGTTGACGGTATCGAGCTTGCGTTCGGCGATCTTCGCGTTGAATACATCGAGCATCCCCCGTGAATTATCGACACCGGTAATGGCGCGGACAAACGGCGCCAGTTGGATCGTCAGAAGTCCTGTCCCGCAACCGAAGTCCATGACATCCATTTCAGGCGTCAATACGATCTCTTTCGATATGGCGTGGACGATATCCTTCGCCAATTGGATCCGCCCGGGCTTCTCATCCCAGGATGCGGCCTCTTCGTCGAAGCTCCGTTTTTTGGTATTGGTCATGATGACACTCCCTCCAAGAGGAGATTGCGCATGCAAATAGAAAATCGATAGGAATTACCGCTAAAAGATAGCACTATTGAAAAATCAGCAGCTTACCAGAAAAAGTTGCACACGGGGCAAGTTATTGTCTATGCTGAGACGAACACTCGCTCACAAACTCGTCGGACAGGAAAAAGGCTCGCTGGGAGAAACTAACCATGACCACATTGAATGCGATAGAGGCCCAGCCAAAGCTGCATGTCCTCATCGACGAAGCGACGGAAACGCACCAGCCGATCATGATTACCGGCAAAAACAGGAATGCCGTCCTCGTTGCGGAAGAAGATTGGAACGCCATTACCGAAACCTTGCATCTCGCCTCGATACCGGGCATGCGCGAATCGATCAGAGAGGGCTTGAGCGAGGATATTTCGGCCTGTGCCAGGAAACTCGATTGGTGAGTTGGACGCTGGTTTATACGAAACAGGCACAAAAAAACGCCAAAAAGCTGGCATCCGCCGGATTGAAAACAAAGGCGCAAACACTACTCACCATTCTTGCGGACAACCCCTATCGGAATCCCCCACCTTGCGAAAAGCTCATCGGTGATCTGACCGGCGCCTACGCCCGTCGAATCAATGCGCAACACCGTCTCGTCTACCAGATCTATGAGTCGGAACGAATCGTCAAGGTAATCAGATTGTGGACGCACTATGAGTAAGATATCTATCTGAAAATCCCTAAAACGATTCTCTCAATACTAAATATCACCAACCTTTTTTGTCTGAATCGGGAGCGGCAAGGTCTACTGTGTGCCGCCCTCTAATGGATGATTCCGCCATCATCCCCAAAGGAACTCATTAGTGAACCCAACCCCCAACATGACCGCCACCGAACGCCGCGCTGTCATCACGCTGTCCAGCATTTTCAGCGTGCGCATGTTCGGGCTCTTTATGATTCTGCCTGTGTTCACGCTGTACGCGGAGGATGAGTACACCGGCTACACCGCTACCCTCGCCGGGCTCGCCATGGGCATCTACGGATTCACCCAGGCCCTGTTGCAGATCCCCTTCGGCATGTTGTCGGATCGGGTGGGAAGAAAACCCGTCATCGTGGCGGGGCTGTTGATTTTTATTCTGGGCAGTATCCTGGCGGCGGTTTCCGATTCCATGGTCGGCGTCATCGCCGGGCGCGCACTCCAGGGGGCGGGGGCTATTGCCGCCGCCACCATGGCGCTTCTGGCCGATCTCACCCGCGAGGAACATCGCACCAAGGCCATGGCCACCTTCGGCGCCAGTATCGGGATCGTCTTTACCATCGCCCTGATGGCCGGCCCCCTGATCGGGCGCGTCACGGGTCTTTCCGGGCTGTTTTGGGTAACCGCCGCCCTGGGACTCGTGGGGATCGCGGTTTTGCATTTTTCCGTGCCGACACCGAACGTGACCTGCTTTCATCGGGATACCGAGGCGCTGCCCACACAGTTTTTGCAGGTTCTCAAGGATACCCAATTGCTGCGCCTGGATACGGGCATTTTCGTTTTACACCTTACCCTGATGGCAAGCTGGATCGCCGTGCCCCTGACACTGCGGGACGGTGGCGGACTGATACCCGATGAACACTGGCGAATCTACGTCCTGGTGCTGATCCTTTCGGTTATCCTGATGGTGCCATTCGTGATCCTGGCGGAGAAATACCAGCGCACCAAACCGGTGTTCCTGGGCGCGGTACTCGCATTGGGGCTTTGCCAGCTCGGATTACTGGTTTCTCATGATGGGCTTTGGTTCATCGTCGCGATGATGGTGGTGTTTTTTACCGCCTTCAATGTCCTGGAGGCGAATCTGCCGTCCCTGGTATCGCGCCTTTCCCCCGCCGAGAAAAAGGG
>JABDQX010000002.1 GCA_013042035.1 Gammaproteobacteria bacterium | reverse complement strand
GATAAGGTCTGAAGTGCGCGGATTCCATCGGGGCCAGAGACTCAATGCAGTCTCATCCAAAGGCCGGATATATGAATGCAATACTCTCTTTTATGCTCCGTTTGACTTCTTCCTTGCATTCGAGGGGGCGGACCATATATGAAAAATCCCCAATCTACTGCGGCGGCGCCACATCCTCCGCCATATCCCTTACCGGGTCAGGGCGCGAAGCAATCGAATTGCCAAGACAATAGGTAAACTCCGCGCCGAGCAGGATAATCAACCAGGATAGGTAAACCCAAATCAGGAAAATCGGCAACGCGGCAAGCGCGCCGTAAATGGCTTCGTAGGTGGGGAAATGGGTCACGAACAGCGCAAATCCTTTCTTCGCCAGCTCGAAAAGAACTGCGGCCACTACCCCGCCGGCAATGGCATGGCGAGGCGGGACCCGCTGGTAGGGGACAATCGCATAGAGCAGGGCAAAGGCCAGGGTGGCGGCCAGAAAAGGCAGCAACTTCAGAAATACCCCGGGACCACCCAGACTGCGTGCGGCATCGGAGAAAAACGGTAGCGAGGCCACGTAAGAACTGACCGCCAGACTGACACCGATCAGGAGCGGTCCCACGGTCAGAATCGCCCAGTAGACCATAAAGGCATCGACGAAATTGCGCCGGCGGCGCACTTTCCAGATGGCATTGAATGTTCGCTCGATGGTGGCCATGGACAATAGCGCCGTGACCAACAAGGCAATGAGACCCGGTAGCGTCAAGGCCGAAGCCTTCGCCACAAAACCCTCGATATACGCCTCCACCACCTTACCACTGGCCGGGACAAAGTTGCTGAAGACGAAGCTCTGGAGTTTGCCGGTCAAGCCATCGAATGCAGGAAAGGCAGCAAACAGCGTAAAGCCGACGGCCATGAGGGGAACCAGGGCAAGCAAGCTGGTGTAGGCCAGCGCACCGGCCGATTCGGGACAGCGGTCATTGACGAAATGATGGAACAACTTGGCAAGGAAATCCTGCGTCCGTTGTAGTTGATACCGTGGTTGTTGGAAGGGATTCATATTACTATCCGTTTATTGTTTGCGAGGCAATAAAAACTGTGCTGTGCGATAAATCCGAGACGCAATTCATCGCGTCTCATCGTTAGAGCGTTAAGATTAGAGTAAGCCTGTCTCAATGGATAGTTCTAAGGCCTTTGTAGAGATTGCAAATACATCCGTCGACACCTTCGTGCGCGGCGCGGGCCAGGTCATCTGCTGGGCAAACGCCCTGCTGATAGGGGTGATTATCACCCAGGTGGTGCTGCGTTATGGGTTCAGTCAGGGACAGGTTTTTCTGGAAGAACTGCAATGGCATCTGTTTGCCCTGGCCATTGTGTTCGGAATCGCGTTTGCCCAGGTAACCGATTCCCACATCCGCGTGGATATACTGGCCTCGCGGTTTTCCGAGAAGACACGGCGATTGTGGGAAATCTTCGGGATTGTGGTGTTTATACTCCCTTTCGTGTGGGTCGTCTTTTACCACGGTCTGGACTTCGTGGCCGAATCCTGGCGACTCAACGAGCATTCCAGCGCGCCGTCCGGCCTGCCCTGGCGCTGGGCCATCAAGGCGGTGATTCCACTGGGTTTCGGGTTGTTGGGTGTCGTGGTACTGGCGCGGCTGGCCCGGCATGTGGCAGCGCTTGCGGGGCATTTTCGATCTCACGGGGATAGCGATATGCCTTCGCCCCCCCGATAACGCCGATAACGCCCTCGCCCTTCGGGACATGAACGGAACTGCCGATGATTTGAAGCACGCCGCCCAACCGGAACCACCCGGCCCGGACAGATAAAATGCCGCCAAGCTGGAAGATGCCGCTCATGATCACGATAACGAAATACCATCCCGTAAAGCTGTCCCACGGACTCCCGCCCCATCCCTTCATATCGCTGAACACAATCTCCGTGAGCGCAAGGCACTCGACCACGATAAGAACCAGCATAACAATGGACCATGGGAGACCTTTGGATGGCTGTGTTTTGTCTGTACGACTGTCGGTCATTTTCTTTTTTTCGTCCATGCCCACTGTATTTCCCGTGGTGGATTTCCAGTAGATTTTTTCCGGTACGCGAACATAGTATACCCACCGGGCAGGATTCTGAAACGGCGATATAATGTCGTCAGCGGACAGAAATACGTCTCCACTCACGCGTCAGAATAACCGAAGCACAAGAGGCAAATGCAAAACTCGGGTTTTGCAGACAGCTCGGAATTATGGAAGTCAACGAAATCCTCGTCATCGCCATGTTCGTCACCTTCGTGGCGTTTTTGTTTACGGGTATTCCCGTGGCGTTTGTCCTGGGCGGCGTCGGGGTGTTGTTCGCGGGATTGGGTTATCTTGCCGATCAGTATTTCGGCACCGTCACGGGGCTCGATTTTCTAACACTCGGTCTGGTGGTCAACCGCATCTACAAGATCATGGATAACTGGGTGCTGGTAGCTCTGCCGGTATTTATCTTCATGGGACTGATGTTGGATCGATCGGGCGTCGCGACACGAATGATGCACGCCATGCAGGGGCTTTTCGGCGAGGTACGCGGGGGCCTCGCTGTCACCGTCACGCTGATCGGCATCATTCTGGCCGCATCGACGGGGATCATAGGGGCCTCGGTGGTGCTGCTCGGTATGTTGTCGCTGCCGTCCATGCTGCATCAGGGCTACAGTAAATCCCTGGCCACGGGAACGATCTGCGGGGCCGGTTGCCTGGGTATCCTGCTGCCACCGAGTATTATGTTGGTCATCATGGCCGACCAACTGGCGTTGTCGGTGGGTGATCTGTTCATGGGCGCAATATTTCCGGGACTGATTCTGGGATGCCTTTATCTGGTGTATATCCTGGTAACCAGTTACCTGAATCCGGCCTCGGCCCCTCTGCCGGACAATCGACAGCCGATACATTGGGATCTGATATGGGATGTCGTAAAGGCCGTCATTCCGCCGGTTTTGTTGATGTTCGCGGTGCTGGGCTCGATCTTCGCCGGCATTGCCACGCCCACCGAGGCCAGCGGCATCGGAGCGCTTGGCACCATCGTGCTTGCGTGGCTCAACAAAAAACTGAACCTTGCCATGTTCCGCGAGGTACTCCTGGGAACCTACAACACGACGGCCTATATATTCGCGATCTTTCTGGGGGCCACGTGCTTTTCACTGGTCCTGCGTGAATTGGGCGGCGACGAGCTCATCGAAGCGGCGCTCACGGGACTGCCGTTCGAACAATACGGCACCCTTTTCGTCATCCTGGCAATGGTGTTCCTGCTCGGCTTTTTATTGGATTGGATCGAGATCACGTTGATCATCCTGCCGCTGATCTCGCCGGTGGTGGCGGCGTTGGATTTCGGTATCGACGGTTATGGCGTCGTCGGCGAACCGTCGCTTATCTGGTTCGTCATGTTGGTTGCCGTCGCCCTGCAGACCTCATTCCTAACGCCGCCGGTTGGGTTTGCGTTGTTTTATTTGAAGGGGGTGTGCCCATCGGATGTCAGTCTGACGGATATCTATCGCGGTGTCGTTCCTTTCATTATTTTGCAGCTTGTGGGGCTTGGTATCGTGTTATTATTCCCGCAACTGGTCATCTGGTTGCCGGCCATGGCGTATCGGTGATTTTCCCTTATCATTTCACTTTGCGAAACGATCTCGATAACTTTGCGGATCAATAATGATGGCAAGAAGAAAACTCATCAGCTTCGACTGGGCGCTAAAACGATTACTGCGCAGCAAGACCAATTACGAGGTGTTGGAAGGATTTTTGTCGGAGTTGCTCAAGGAGGATATGGAGATCCTGGAAATACTCGAAAGCGAGAGCAACCGATACGACGCCCGTGATAAATCAAACCGGGTCGATATGAAGGTCAGGAACCGGAAAGGCGAGATTATTCTGATCGAGGTCCAGTACGAACGGGAATTCGACTTTCTACAACGGATACTGTACGCCACCGCCAAGGCCATTACCGAACATATGGACAAAGCGGCGCTATACGAAAATGTCATCAAGGTCATTTCCATCAATATCCTGTACTTCGATTTGGGTTATGGGGAAGACTATATCTACCATGGAAAAACCCATTTCACCGGTACGCACTGCCATGACGAACTCCTACTGAACGAAAAACAGCAACAAGCATTCGGCAAGGAATATCCCCACGAACTCTATCCCGAATATTACCTCCTCAAGATTAACCAGTTCGACGATATCGCCAGAGAACCCCTGGATGAATGGGTCTATTTCCTGAAAAACGAAGAGATCAAGGAAGAGTTTCAGGCCCGAGGTCTGAAAAAGGCCAAGGAGGTCCTGGATATCATGAGTCTCTCGGAAGAAGAACAGCGCGCTTACGAGTGGCACATCGAAGAAATGCGCTATCGAGCCAGCGTACATCGCACCAAGGTGCTTGAGGAACAGTTCGAACGAGAAGAAGGTAGAGCACAGGAAAAAGCTACCGTGGCAAGGCTCATGAAGGAAGAGGGGGAACCCATGGAAAAGATTGCCAAATACACCGGCCTAATGCCGGAAGAAATAGAAAAACTGTAGACACACCTATGAATACTCCCCGTTACACCGGCCTTATCGACCGCTACCGGGATCGGCTCCCGGTACGCGAGGACACCCGCGCCGTCTCCCTTGGCGAGGGCAACACGCCACTTATCCGCCTGCAGAACATCTCCCGTGATCTCGAAGGCCACCTTCATGGCAAATCCGCCAATGATCTGACCAAGCGAATCGAGATCTATGTCAAATACGAAGGTCTCAATCCCACCGGTTCGTTCAAGGATCGCGGCATGACCATGGCCGTGACGCAGGCCGTGGCCGAAGGCAGCCGAGCGATTATCTGCGCGTCGACCGGCAATACCTCCGCCTCGGCGGCGGCCTACGCGGCCCGGGCCGGGATCACCGCCTTTGTGCTGATCCCCGAGGGCAAGATCGCTCTTGGCAAGCTCGCCCAGGCCATGATGCACGGGGCCATCGTGTTGCAGATTCGCGGCAATTTCGACGCCGGCATGCAGCTTGTCAAGGAAGTCGCCGAGAGCGCGCCCGTCACCATCGTCAATTCCATCAATCCCTATCGGATCCAGGGCCAGAAAACGGCAGCCTTCGAGATCATGGACGCTCTTGGCCACCCCCCGGATTATCACTGCCTGCCCGTGGGCAATGCCGGCAATATCTCTGCCTACTGGCTCGGTTATACCGAGTATTACCGGGATGGTGTCGTCGGCAAGCGGCCCGTGATGTGCGGCTACCAGGCCACGGGCGCGGCGCCCTTCCTGCGGGGTCATCCGGTGGAAAACCCGGAAACCGTCGCCACCGCCATCCGCATCGGTAATCCTCAGTCCTGGGAAACCGCTGCCGGCGCCCAGCAGGAATCCGGCGGCTGGTTCGACGAATTCACCGACGAAGAAATCCTGGCCGCCCAGCGGCTGCTGGCTCAAAAGGAAGGTATATTCTGCGAGCCGGCCTCGGCCATCTCCCTGGCGGGTGCCATGCGGGATATCAAAAGCGGGAAAATCCCCGGAGGTAGCCGTATCGTGTGCACCCTGACCGGCCATGGCCTCAAGGATCCTGATACGGCCATCGCGCAAAGCACTTCCCCCACGGTCATCAATGCGGAATTGGAATCGGTGCGCAAGGCTATTCTGGAAAATTTGGAGGGTACAACGTGAGAGAAAACTGGCTCGACGCCATTGCCTGGAATGAACAGGGACTGATACCCGCCATCGCCCAGGACGCGGAATCCGGGGATGTCCTGATGCTGGCCTGGATGAACCGTGAATCCCTGGAACTCACTCACCGGGAAGGGCGCGCCGTGTATTGGTCCCGCTCCCGCCAGAAATTATGGCGCAAGGGCGAGGAGTCCGGTCACGTGCAAAGGGTCCTGGATATCCGAACCGATTGCGATAGCGATGTCATATTACTCAAGGTGGAACAGATAGGCGGCATTACCTGCCATACCGGACGAAGGCGGTGTTTTTTCAGGCAGCTCGCCGACGAAGGCGTCTGGCGGGAAGTGGAACCGGTTTTGCGGGATCCGGGTGAGATTTATAAATAGTCACCACGCAAAAACGAAAGCGAGATGCTTAGGCGATTTGTGTCAAATAACATACCAGCTCGCTTTCGTTTTCGCGCTCCTGATAATTTCGCGGCGCAAAATTATAACGGGAATTTTCGGGAATTTTGGCCGATATCCGCTTTCCCGCAGTAGAA
>JABDQX010000463.1 GCA_013042035.1 Gammaproteobacteria bacterium | reverse complement strand
ATATATACGTGAGAAGTACCGTCCTCGAAGGATACGTAGGCAAGCTGTTGTCCATTGGGTGACCAGGCCGGGGAAAGTAGTGATTGACGGGAACTCAAAACCTGAACCGCGTTTTCTCCGTCACTATCGGCGATGTATAGGGTATAACGCTTTTTGCGCGTTGTTGCTCCTACTGCCGTAATGTAGGCGATCTGTGTGCTGAACGCACCGCGCTTACCTGTGAGTTGTTCGTAAATGAGATCGCTGATGCGGTGCGCGATGGCCCTGAGTTCATCACGAGGTGCTTGAAACTGGTAGCCGGTGAGTTGTTTTCCGGAAAATACGTCGAATAAGCGGAAATAAACTTCATATAACCCGCCGGGAAGGGGCGCGATTTTCCCAATAACCAGATTCGCACCCAATAAACGCCAGTCATTGAAATGCACTTGTTTGCTTGTGGTCGGTGTGGCCGGTAATTCTTGTTCTGGAACAGGCAAAAACCGCCCACTGCGCTCCAGATCCCTTGCAACAACTTCTCCGATTGTGACGGGAGGCGCCGCCGTTGCACCTTCCCATCCGAAGGGCACGATGGCAATCGGTTGCGCACTTTCCAGGCTTTCCGTAATAGGGGGGATTATCAAATCAGCACGTGTATTCCCTGCCATGGAAATCCCTAGCATCATGATGCCGATGCAAGCGATAAACCGGTATCCGGAAATTGTCCACCAAGACGAAAACACACCGGAGTTCTTGGGTTTTCTCGTATCTATTTGTGTTGGTTCAGGGATCGAATGGTGAAAATTTCGATGAAAGAGTCGCAAAATCAATTCTCCGGATTGAGCAAGGTAAGAACGATATTTCGATCGAACACAGATGGATCCTTGGGTTTAAGTAATGGCGATGCCTTGAATACAGCGGCTACCGCGGAACGATCGAACGCGGCATCACCGCTACTGGCGGTAATGGAAACATCGATTACTTGACCACCGGATGTTTGGGTTACCTTGAGTTTACACCTTAGTCCTTTCGCTACGCCTGGGGGGCGGATCCAATTGCGTTCCACCGCCGATTTGATGCCGGTAATGTATTCCAGTCGATATTTATTCAGTAGATGTTGCCGTTGCCGGTCATGCTCCGCTTGTTCCGCGGCAAGCTTTTGTTGTAGGGCCTGTTCAGCCTCCCGGCGTTTGCGTTCTGCCTCCTTCTCCTTGCGTTCAGCTTCCGCTTTTTCCCTGGCCACCTTTTCTTTTGCCTTTCGTTGGCGCTCCTTTTCCGCCCTTTCCTTCTCTTTACGCTGGCGCTCGGCTTCTTTTTTTGCCACCTCTTTGCGCTTGCGTTCCTGTTCTTTGAGTTTTCTTTGTATGTTTGCCAGTTTTCGCTCTTCCTGCTCTCGGCGCTCCCGAGCATCCATGGCCTGACGTTCAAGTTTTCGCATACGAGCCTTTTCGGTCTCACGCTCGGCTTGTTTGCGTTCCTCAATTTTGTCCAATTCGGTCTGAACTTTACCCTCGTCGATTACCGTTGCCTGTATCGGTTCCATCTTTTTCTGTGTCGAAACAGGCTCGGTAGAGACAACATCCGGTGACCAATTAAAGTTCAGCAACAGCACCACGATAAATATGGCGTGGACAACGATCGCAAAGAAAAACGCCCTGGCCTTACCTGTAAGGTTCCGAAACTTCATTAGACTCTACTTTTCTACCTGTTCCGGTGCTTTTGTTATAAGCCCGACACTTGAAGCGCCCGCTTGTTGCAACAAGGTCATGACAGCCACGACATTTCCGTAAGGAACGGTGCGATCACCGCGAACCAGAATGGGGGTGTTTGGGTGACGTCGCAATAGGGCATGGACACGATAGAGCAAGGTATCGGTAGCAATGGGCTCTTTCTGAGCATCTCCATAATTGAGATATAGCCTTGCCTTGGCATCTACCGTGACGATTAAAGGATCCCGATCCTCGCGTTGGAGTGGTTCTGCCGGCGCCTGTGGAAGGTCTACCTTCACACCTTGCGTTAATAAAGGCGCAGTGATCATGAATATCACTAATAACACCAACATCACATCGATGTAAGGCACGATGTTGATATCGGAGATCCTGCGTTTTTTTGCTCGATATCCTACCATCGTCACTAGTGGCCAATTTCATCTAAGTTTACGAGATTAAGGTTTTTCATTAAGGTATTCTTAGAAGGATGTTGGTCAGGAGATGCCCGAAATGAATACGAAGAAATATATTGTACGACTTACGGATGAGGA
>JABDQX010000461.1 GCA_013042035.1 Gammaproteobacteria bacterium | reverse complement strand
GGCGCTGGCACATGTACGACACGGTAAAAGGCTCGGATTGGTTGGGTGATCAGGATGCCATCGAGTATATGTGCCGAGAGGCAATACCCGCGGTTATCGAACTGGAACACTACGGCGTTCCGTTTTCCCGAACCGAAGAAGGTAGGATTTACCAACGGCCATTCGGCGGAATGACCACGAACTACGGCGAGGGGATTGCACAGCGTACCTGCGCGGCTGCCGACCGGACCGGTCATGCGATATTGCATACCCTTTACCAGCAAAGCCTGCGGCACGAAGCGGAATTTTTTATCGAATACTTTGCGACCGATCTGCTCATGGATGAAGACGGCGTCTGCAAAGGCGTGCTGGCATGGAATCTGGACGATGGCACACTGCATCGTTTCCGCGGTCACATGACGGTGCTTGCCACGGGTGGCTACGGACGCGCCTATTTTTCGGCCACTTCGGCACACACATGTACCGGTGACGGCACCGGTATGGCGCTGCGCGCGGGTCTGCCGGCACAGGACCTGGAGTTTGTGCAGTTCCATCCTACCGGAATC
Source organism: Gammaproteobacteria bacterium (assembly GCA_013042035.1). Classification (GTDB taxonomy): domain Bacteria; phylum Pseudomonadota; class Gammaproteobacteria; order HK1; family HK1; genus JABDQX01. The sequence continues at coordinate 2,556 of JABDQX010000461.1, read as the reverse complement.
TACGGTTCCGGCTGCCTGATTACAGAGGGATCCCGAGGTGAAGGGGGCTACCTGACCAATGCCAAGGGAGAGCGCTTCATGGAGCGATATGCCCCATCGGCCAAGGATCTCGCTTCCCGTGACGTGGTGAGCCGCTCCATGACCGTCGAGATCAAAGAAGGCCGCGGAGTCGGTGCGGAAAAGGATCATATCCACCTGCATCTGGAACACCTGGGGCCGGAAGTATTGGCGGAACGTCTACCTGGCATCTCGGAATCGGCGCGGATCTTTGCCGGTGTTGACGTCACCAAAGAACCCATTCCCGTTATCCCCACCGTCCATTACAACATGGGTGGCATTCCCACCAACTACCATGGAGAGGTCGTTACCATCAAGGACGGAAATCCCGATAGTGTCGTCCCAGGACTCATGGCTATCGGTGAGTGCGCATGTGTCTCCGTACACGGCGCGAATCGTTTGGGTTCGAATTCATTGCTGGATATCGTGGTTTTCGGGCGTGCGGCATCGCTGCGTTGCGCCGAACTCATTAAGTCCGGGCAAAGACATTCGGCAATAAAAGGTGATTCCGAGAAGATGGCGCTGGACCGGTTCGATAAGCTGCGCCATGCCAATGGCAATACGCCCACGGCGAAAATCCGTCAGGATATGCAGCGGATCATGCAAAGCAATGCAGCGGTATTCCGCACACAGGAAAGCCTCGAAGAAGGCGTAAAGCTGATTACCGAGGTATGGGAGTCCATGAAGGACATCAAGGTAAGTGATCGTTCCATGGTGTGGAACTCCGATCTAATCGAGACCCTTGAATTGGACAACCTGATGCGTCAGGCAATCATTACAATGCACGGTGCGCGCAATCGGCTGGAAAGCCGGGGTGCTCACGCCAGAGAAGATTATCCGGATCGCGACGATGATAACTGGCATAAACATACCGTGGCATGGATCGACGACACAGGCGTGCCTCGCATCGATTATCGTCCGGTACATATGTACACATTAACGGACGAGATGGATGTGGTTCCACCCAAGGCGCGTGTGTATTAGTCACCTGGCCTGCCAAGCTTTGCGGATTATTTAAGAGGAAACAGCGAATGGCTGAAATTAAACTTCCGGAGAACTCTCGGATCTCCACCGGCAAAACCTTTAACGCGGCAGACAATGCAAAGAATAAAAGGCGTTTTGTCATCTATCGCTGGGAACCGGATTCCGGTGCGAATCCTCGCCGGGATACCTTCGAGATCGATTTGGATTCCTGTGGTCCCATGGTTCTCGACGCCCTGCTCATGATCAAAAATGAGGTCGACCCAACGCTTTCCCTGCGGCGCTCCTGCCGGGAAGGGATTTGCGGGTCCTGTGCGATGAATATCGATGGCACCAACACTCTGGCATGCACAAAGTCCATTGAGGAGGTCAAAGGGGACGTAAAAATCTATCCCCTGCCGCATATGCCGGTAGTAAAGGATCTGATACCCGACCTTAGCCGTTTTTATGCCCAGTACGCATCCGTCAAACCGTGGCTTCAAGCGATAAGCGCCACGCCGCCAGATCGGGAGCGTCTACAATCCAAGGAAGACCGTGCGAAACTCGATGGCCTGTATGAATGCATACTGTGCGCATCGTGCTCCACCAGTTGCCCGAGTTATTGGTGGAATGGCGATCGTTATCTGGGGCCTGCGGCGTTGTTGCAGGCGTACCGCTGGATTGCCGACAGCCGGGATGAATTCACTGGCGAGCGACTCGATGAGCTTGAAGACCCCTTCCGCCTGTATCGTTGCCATACGATCATGAACTGCACCAATACCTGCCCGAAAGGACTGAATCCTGGCAAGGCGATTGGTGAAATCAAAAAACTCATTGCCTCTCGCGTCTTATAGTTCTCGCGCTTGGCGCTCGAATTATAAATCACGAGATGGTTGAGAAAATGCGTTCCCATACTTGCATGGGAACGCATTTTTTGTTTTGTGGACGTATCCCACACGCATTGCTATCCTTCATTCCACATTGCAGAAGGTGCAAGAGCGTAAATCAATCTAACATGTGGAATATGGCGCAATAAGCCATGATCAAGTCGTTCCGGCATAAGGGGCTGCGCGTATTCTACGAATCAGGTCAGACGAAGGGCATTCAGGCAAATCATGCGAGTAAGCTGCGAATGCAACTGGCTGCGCTGGATACCGCGTGGACAATTGATGACATGAATATCCCCGGATTTTCCCTTCACTTGCTTAAGGGAAAAATGAAAGACCGTTGGGCGATTTCGGTGAGTGGAAGCTGGAGACTGACGTTCGAATTCCGCAATGGTGATGCGTATGTCTTGGATTACGAGGACTATCACTGATGGCCATGCACAACCCGCCACATCCAGGTGAGTTCATCAGGGAAATTTATCTGGAACCCAACGGCATCACCAGGCAAGAGCTGGCGAACAAATTGGACGTTTCCGGTTCCACCGTGAGCCGGATTCTAAATAGCTACGGTCGTGTCACGCCGGAAATGGCTCTACGCCTATCGAAAACAATTGGCCGGTCACCCGAAAGCTGGTTGGCTATGCAGGATGCC
>JABDQX010000452.1 GCA_013042035.1 Gammaproteobacteria bacterium | reverse complement strand
CCGAACGGATGGTTTGTCAAACGTTATTTGTTGGTTTTCCGACTGCTCGCCGAGTGTCTGTACTCGTTGATAGACCTTTAATGCCGTCAGGTTTTTTCTTCAGTCATTTTGGCGATACGCACCCTGGTGCCGTTGACGCCATAGGGTAGCGGCGTTAGAACCAGCGACTCACCCTCGTGTAGTCCATCGCCAATCACGACGTTCTCGGTATCCCGCCAGATAACCTCCACGCGGCGCCGTTCCAGATGTTGGTTTTCGTCCACCAACCAAACCTCATCGCCGGATCGCACCGCAACCGGCGGTGTCACGAATATCCCCTGAAGCTCGCGCCCCTGAATCTTGGCCTTGACGAATCTTCCCACTTTCAAGGGAGGGCGATCCGGCCGATGGGCATAGGGGTCATCGATCTGCGCCACCACGAATAATTGCCGGCTTTGAATATCGACGGCCCCCTCGGTGCGCACGATTGTGCCGGTCCAGCGATGGTGTTCCCGGCCGATCCGGGCCGATATCGTCACCATCGGGCCTGTCGGTTCTGCGGGTATTGTTGTCTCGAGTGCCGCTTCGCCGGGTGCCGGTGAAGACGCATCCGGCGGCGAGAGACGACGATAATCCTCCGGCAGATCGATAAAGCTGGTTTGTTCGTCGGTCAGCGGCAGGCGGATCTCCACATAGTCGACGGCGTAGACGGTGGCGAGCACCGTGCCCGAAGAGACGTATTGGCCGATATCCACGGCCTTTTCCAGGATGCGGCCCGCATAGGGCGCTTTGATGTGCGTGCGCTCCAGATCGAGCTCGGCCTGACGCAATCGCGCCCTGGCTGCCGCGACCGCTGCCTGTTTGCTGGCGAGCTGTGGTTTTCGCAGGACCAGATCGCTTGGCTTTGTACTGCCACCGAGCCGTTTCCAATCGGTGCGCGCCTGTTCGACCCGCGCCTTTTCTTCGTCGAGGGCAAGGCGCGCCTGGGCCAGTTCCGCCCGCATCATGGTAACCGTGTTTTCGTAATCACGGGCGTCGATCGTGAGAAGGACATCCTCGGCCTCGAAAAAACCACCCGGGCGGAAATTGGCCGAAACCGAGGTGATTCGTCCCACCACCTCCGGTATCAGTGTGCTTTGTGTTCGGGGTGAAACCGTTCCCTGGGTTGTGATGGTCACCGTATAATTCCCGGATCGGAGCGGCATGACTTCCACGGTGGGTATTTTCGGTGGAGAAACATGTCGTTCGGCCTCGGGCGCGGTGGCGATCAACAGGCCGCCGGCGATGGCGCTGATGGCGAGCACAAGAACAGGGGCAATCAGTTTTATGGATTTCATGCGTTAATGGTATAGAGAGAAAAGCTGGCAGCAAGCCATAAAATGCACTTCAATTATTGTTGTTCTGGCGGGTTCTTATCACTTTATTCGCATACAGGATTTGAATAAAAATCGAGCCTGTCATATTCTTCTGTGATTTTCAATGCGTTGTCTCGAAATGGAATTCATCAAAATAATAATGAGGTATTGCCATGGTTGAAATTACTCTTGGTGTTGCGATGTTTACAACCATCGTATTGTTGCTTGTATTTGTCATTATCGGTGCAAGACAAAAACTGGTCAGTACGGGAAACGTCACTATCATGGTCAACGATGAGCGGGAGGTAACGGTTCCGGTTGGCGATAAATTACTGGGCGCGCTGGCGAGTACGCAACTGTTTATCCCCTCCGCGTGTGGCGGTGGTGGCACTTGCGGACAGTGTCGTGTCAAGGTGTTCGAGGGCGGGGGTTCCATTCTCCCCACGGAGACCTCGGTGATCAGCAAGCGCGAGGCCAACGAAGGGGCTCGTCTGTCCTGTCAGGTCAGCGTCAAGCAGGATATGCGCATCCAGGTGCCAAGGGAAGTATTCGGCGTAAAGAAATGGGAATGCCGGGTCCGTTCCAACCATAATGTGGCTACCTTCATCAAGGAGCTTGTCCTGGAATTGCCGGAAGGGGAAAGCGTAAACTTCCGGGCCGGTGGCTATATCCAGATCGAGTGCCCCCCCCATGAATTGAAGTACGCCGATTTCGATATCGAGCAGGAATTTCGTGGTGACTGGGATCGCTATGATCTCTGGCGGTACGAATCCAAAGTCAAAAAAGACGTGGTCCGCGCCTATTCCATGGCGAGCTACCCCGAAGAAAAGGGCCTCATCATGCTCAATGTGCGGATCGCCAGTCCCCCACCGAACGCGGCGCCCAATGTACCACCGGGCATTATGTCTTCGTATATTTTCAACCTGAAACCTGGAGACAATGTGACAATCTCCGGGCCGTTCGGCGAGTTCTTTGCCCGCGATACGGAAAATGAAATGGTGTTTATCGGGGGTGGCGCGGGAATGGCGCCCATGCGCTCCCATATCTTTGATCAGTTGCGCCGTCTCAAGAGCAAGCGAAAAATCACCTTCTGGTATGGTGCCCGGAGCAAGCGGGAGATCTTTTATCAGGAGGATTTTGATCAGTTGCAAGCGGAAAACGAGAACTTCAAGTGGTTCGTTGCCCTTT
>JABDQX010000032.1 GCA_013042035.1 Gammaproteobacteria bacterium | reverse complement strand
CCCAGCAGCTTGTCATCCGGAACAGCCGCCATGAAACGGGGTATCAGGCCGGGATTCCCCCACCATCCCGCCGCCGTGGGTTCGGCCGCGCTCATGACCGACCAACCGTTAGGCGTGGCGATCAATAATTCCAGCACACCATCTCCATCGGCATCCAACATGGTCATCCGTGCCCAGGGTTCTTCCATCTTCGCCGTTAATAGGCCGTCCGACAGAACCGTCGGGGCAAAGTCGCCCCGTCCATCCCGAGACCAGCGGATCAATTCCCCCTCGGGGGTCAGGGTATAGATCTCGGGGAGCCCATCGCTATCCAGATCGCCCACCGTGGCCGATAGCGCGGGCCGGGACTCGAACGCGCTAAGGTTCGGAGAGCCATGGTAGGCCCACAGGCGATCATTGATATAGACCTCATGGGGAAGCTTCCGGTTAAGAACGATGATATCCGTGTCCCGATCCCGGTCCAGATCGGCCGGGATTACCGCCAATGAGGCCCGGTTCTGGGTTCGCTCTCCCATGTTATCCGTGCGGAATGTCCCGTCCCGGTTGTTGTAGAGCAATCCGTTGGGACCGTCCTCATTGACAAGGAAGATATCCAAATCACCATCGTGATCGGCGTCGAAAAAAGCCCCATCCACGGTATTGAAGGTGCCGTTCCATGTGTCCGTGGTGGCCGTGACATCAAGCCAGTTCTTGCCATCATTTCGCCAGAGCTGGTTCGCTCCCTGCCGGCAAAGATAGGCATCCAGGTGGCCATCGTTATCGAAGTCTCCCCAGAGCACCGCATTGACATGGGCAACACCGGTCAATGGATGATCCTCCCGACGTACAAACCGCCCATCCGGCGTCCCGCTCAACAAAAGATTATGCTGACTCCCCTTGCCGGCACCCGCCACGAACAGATCCCGCTGTCCATCGGATTCAAGATCCATCACCGTCATGCTGACCGGACGGACATCGTTGTTGTCGGTAAAACGCCGCAGGGGACTCGTTTCACTGGAGTCCGGATCGCCAGCGTCTTTCTTGATCGCCGGTTTATCCGCTTTAGCCGAAGCTTGCACCGGGAAGGGTGCTTTGTCCGCGAAGATCGGCCCGTGTGGCGGCGGTGGGAGGGGTTGCTTTCCGGTGGTGGGCGTATTCAGGGCCAGGGCCTCGGCCTTGGAACCCATGCGGGTATACTTGAATTCCGCCAGTCTGGCGCGCGGATTCGTGGCCAGACGTTGATACTGTTCGATAAAACCGCGGGCCTCCTCTTTGCGGCGCAGCCGTTGCAGGGCCTGAAACGCCCCGTACGCGGCGCTTCTAAGATAAGGATCGATGTCCAGGGCCCGGCGGTACGCATCGAGCGCCTTTTCCGGCTTCGACTGTTGCGCAAGGCACTGCCCCAGATAATAGGCCGCGTAGGCGTCGTCCGGGTCCTGTTTAACCACCCGCGCAAAGTGCCCTATGGCCTGCTCGGGAGAGGCCAGATAAAGCCGCAGCAGGCCGGCGATGTAATGGGCGCGCGGCTGCTCGGGATCGGTGCCCAGAACCTCGTCGGCAAGCGCCAGCGCGGCTTGCTCGTCTCCCGGGCGCTGGCGGTTGAGGGTCGCGATGGCAAGATTCAGTTTCACATCCCGCCAATGGGGATATTTCTTCACCAGGGCCGAGAAGATACCCAGGGCCGCGCCATATTCGAACCGGCCCATCAGCCCCACGGCGCGGTTATTGGCCCCGATTGCCTCGGCATCCGGGGTCGAAAGCAGACGCTCCTCCGAAAGCCGCGCGCCCACCACGCCGGAAGCATTGTCTTTTGCCTGTTGGTCTTCCGACCGATCCTGGCATCCGGACAGGATAAGCATGGCAAGCAGAAACCCGGGCCATACCCGGTGTCGAATAATTCTTTTTTGCTTTTTATGAACGCTCATATCGAAAGCCCAGGCCATATCGTCGATTCTCCTCTCGCCGTCCATCAATTGGGGTAGCGACAATAATATGACACTTGAGTGAAGGAGGGGTAGAAAACCATAGCCCTCTAAGACGCGAATCGAAACCTCCCCAGCCCGAAACTGGTCGCTTTGCCCACGTGGAGATCCTCGCCCAGCGCCAGCCAGGGCAGGAACGGACCGATATCCCCGGATAACACCGCCTCTCCCATCAGGACCATCTCGCAATAAAACGACTCCCTTGCCGGCAAAACCCTTTCCCAATGGACCGGCGGCGTCAACACAAACGGATGCGGATCCCGATTCGGCCCCGGCCGATGGGCGTGGCCGGTGGCGGGGGTCTCGAACAGGGCAAGATACACACACGCATCGGCCAACGCGCAGCGATGACAGGGAAGTTGCCGCGAGGTTTCCGGCGCCGGGCACACCAGCGACTTCAGGGCATGGCCGAACAACCCCCGAAACGACGCCCCCTTGTAGGGCGGCACGGGAATCGGGCGATCGGAGACGAACTCGAAACGAAAACGGCGGTAGGAGATGGGCATGGTTTGAGGTGTGAAGGGGAAGTTTTATGAATTACGAACACGGCATGCCCCTCCAAAATCAGGGGGTGCCCGAAGTCGTCATTATTCAGATGTCTCGTTCCGGACGGGTAGCGGCTACGAAAACACCTCATCAAGCGTTTGCGCGCTCAATACCCGTTCCCCCCACATCGCAAGTTCCTCGGGTTCAGCGTCATCAATGCGCCGCTTCAGCACCAGCGGCAAGGCGCCGAATTTATAGTCAAGCAATCGTGTAAGAAACCTGGCTTCACCCCTGGCTTCGCCCCTGGCCTCGCCTTGCTCCATGCCTTTGTCCATCCCCAGTTGGTAAAAAGGCATGCGTTCAGCATCTACTCGGGTCAGCATTTTTTCGGCCTCCTCTATTTGCGCCTTAAGGTCACGGTTGGCGGAAAGCACATGCAACATGTCCAGATACTCCCGCAACCGTTTGACATTGTCACCCAGCAGGGCGCGCAGCCGGGTATGGATGTGATTCACCACCGCCTGGGGGTCATGGTCACCGAAGTTGCACAGGATAGCCAACACCAACGCATCCGGCGTGTCTTTTTCCAGCAAATACCGGCAATCCACCGTACGCATATCCAGCAATCCATGGCGGTAATGAAAATTCGGGCCATCGAGTCCGTCTGGCATGGTCAGCGGTTCGACGCCAATGTAGATGAGATATTGGTGTAGTGGCAACCCCGGATGGGCCAGCAGGATGTCGGTCATGTAACGCATCATCCTGACCGGCATGGTGGAATCGTTATTGTTCTGGATCTCGATATGCAGCAGAAAAGGGATTCCTTCCCGGTCACGCAATCTGACCACCAGATCGGCCCGGCGGTCTTCGATCCGATGATGCTCCGTTTCCAGCACCTCCAACGAATCGGGATC
>JABDQX010000449.1 GCA_013042035.1 Gammaproteobacteria bacterium | reverse complement strand
ATGTATCAAACCATCGCGGACGGGGGGCGGCGTACCCATCTGCGGGCCGTTCTGGGTATTACCAACGCGAAGGGCCATCTCCTGAGGCAGTATGACCCTTCCGTTACCCGGGCGTTCGAACAAGGCCCGGTATCCCTGCTGACCCATGCGTTACAGGAAACCATGCGCTCGGGGACAGGCCGCGGCATCTACACACGATTTGGCAAATCACTCGGATTGGCGGGCAAAACAGGCACGACCAACGATCTGCGCGACAGTTGGTTTGCCGGTTTCGATCAGGAACGGCTGGCGGTGGTGTGGCTGGGCCGGGATGACAACAAACCCATCGGCATCACCGGGGCCGGTGGCGCGCTCGTTGTGTGGGGTGATTTGATGCGGTTATTGGGTCCAAGGGCGCGGGCAGACCAGATTTCACCCGATATGGAATAACAGGCTCGGTGGGGCAGTTCATCGGCGAGCCTTGTCCAATATGAAATGGTACTGACCCAACAGATCTAACCAATGAAAGGCTACATGTACATACTGGAATGCGGGAACGGTAAATTCTATACCGGCAGCACCAACAACCTTGAAATACGCCTGGCGCAGCATCAAGCCGGCGAGGGGGCCAATTTCACCCAAAAGCACCTGCCCGTCAGGCTGGTTTACTGCGAGGAATTCGAGCGAATCGATGAAGCATTTCGTCGGGAGAAACAGGTGCAAGCCTGGAACCGTAAAAAGAAGCTGGCGTTGATAAATGCTGAATTCGAAAAACTTCCTGGATTGGCGGAGTGTCGAAATGAGACGCATTGTAAGAATGCGCCATCAATATAATACCGGCCCCTCGACTCCGCTCGGGGACCGCCCTCGACCAGAAACCATCCTCGACTTTGCTCACCACACTGCGCTCGGGGTCCGAAGAAAGAACCGGTCCCCGTATCCCTGAGCGGAGCCGAAGGGCGGAGTCGAGGGCGGTCCCCGAGCGGAGTCGAGGGGCCAGTACTTTCAGAGGCTACGGTCCGGCGGGATTACGCCCAATCCGATCCGGCATTCGTGGCCTGCAGCTGCAGGCAGTCACAAAAAATCACAAAAGCGCCGTACTGAAATACCTTTCCGCCCTATCGGCCAATATGGTGACAACCCTGTCCCGAGCATTGTCGAACTTGAGCGCGGCAAAGACATTCGCGCCCGAGGAAGTCCCTACCAGTAACCCCTCCTTCCTGGAAAGCTGGCGCGTGATATCGATGGCCTCGTCATCCGAGACGGTGACCACCGTATCGATGAGGCTCGTATCGAGGACTTCCGGGATAAAGCCATCACCGATACCCTGAATCTGATGAAGTCCCGGCTCCATGCCCAACAGGGCCGCACTGTTTTTCGGTTCCACGGCCACCAGCTTGATCTCAGGATTCTTTTCTTTCAGGAACCGGCCAACCCCTTGCAGGGTTCCTCCACTGCCAATGCCGGCGGCAAACACATCCACCCGCGCATCCATATCCCACCAGATCTCCTCGGCGGTTTGTTGGTAGTGGATCTCCGGGTTATAAGGATTCGAGAATTGATTGACCACAAAATACTTCTTGGGGTCCGGTTGGATGATTTCCGCCAGCCGCGCCAGGGTCCCATTCAAGCTGTCCTTGGCCGGGGTGGTAACGATCCCACCACCAAAGGCCCGGATGATCTTTTTGCGTTCCTCGCTCATGTTTTCCGGCATCACACAGATAACTTCGTATCCCTTGAGCATTCCCACCAGCGATAGCCCGATACCGGTATTCCCGGAAGTGGCCTCAATGATCGTCATGCCGGGCCGGAGGGTGCCATCCCGTTCAGCCGAGTCGATAATATATTTGGCGATACGGTCCTTGATGCTGCCACCGGGATTCATGAATTCCGCCTTACAGAACACATTCCCGGAGGACATCTTTTGTAAACGGACAAGGGGGGTATTTCCAATGGCGTCCAGAATGGAATCGTGCAACATGATTTAAACTCTCGGCTCTCGGTGAGACACGAAAAACGCTAACTTACTTCGGCCGTTTTTTCGTGGATTATTTATTGGTTTCGGCTATGCCGGGCTGGGTATACAATGTAGATGATGTCATATTTTTTCACGCGACAGCAATCAAGCATTGCACTGTATTCAAAACCCATTTGATAACGGATAACGAAATAATGGAAATCTTCATCACCAGCTTTGTCATCATTCTCATCGCCGTTACCGGCATGGCCGTCGGTGTCATATTCGGCGGCGAGAAGAAATGCATCAAGGGTAGCTGTGGCGGAATTGCCAGCCTGCCAGGAATGGAAGGAGGGTGCAGCGCTTGTGGAAAAGACGCGGCGCCCGAGGATAAGGAAAATTCCTGAGCTGTATTCGAAACCTGTCCTGCACTCCCAAGCGACGTTAACGTTGCCATGAAAGTACTGGGGCTCGCTGCGCTCGAGCCCAGCCACCCCGGGCTTCTTTTATCGTCGGGGATGGTGAAAAGCCCAACATGATCGTTTGTTGTAATTGGGTCCTCAAAACGCTCGGCCATAAAGTGTAAACTCCATTTTTTTGTCCATTTTTGCCTTGCCATGAAGCACAATTCGAGTTTTGAACTCTCCTCTTTTAGCAGAATTTTTGGTATCCGCCATGGGCGGTTTAGCCGTTACTTTTCACTCTTCAAACTTCACACTTTGGTTCCCACCGCGTTGGGTGTATT
>JABDQX010000031.1 GCA_013042035.1 Gammaproteobacteria bacterium | reverse complement strand
CGTGGCACCGCTCATCCGCGACGCCGGCACCTGGCTCGGCCTGAATGTGGCGTCCGAAAGCGCACTGGCCGCCGGGTTGGTGATGGGCATCATGATTATCCCCTTTGTTTCCTCCCTGTCGGACGATGTCATCAATGCCGTTCCCCAGGCCATGCGCGATGGATCGCTCGCCCTCGGCGCGACCCCCTCGGAAACGATTCGGCGCGTACTGATACCCGCTGCCCTGCCGGGCATTGTCGGCGGTGTATTGCTGGCGGTATCCCGCGCCATCGGCGAGACCATGATCGTAGTGATGGCCGCCGGGCTGTCCGCCAATCTCACGGCCAATCCTCTGGAGGCCGTGACCACCGTCACGGTGCAGATCGTAACCTTGCTGGTCGGCGATCAGGAATTCGACAGCCCAAAGACCCTGGCGGCATTTGCCCTGGGCCTGTCGCTGTTCGTGGTGACGCTCATTCTTAACATCATTGCACTGCATGTGGTTCGGAAATATCGGGAGCAATACGAATAAATTCCCATTTGCCGTCTCCAGCGCGGTGGGGAAGAAATTACATGATGATTTCTCGGAGCGAAATCATGACGGATACGCTATCCCGAAAAGAGCGAAGCAAGCGAATGTCCCTTATTCGGGGCACGGGATCGGTCCCGGAAATGAAGCTTCGCCGTCTCGTGCACGGAATGAGATTCCGCTATCGCCTACATGTTGGAAAATTACCCGGAAAGCCAGATTTGGTATTTCCCTCAAGACGCGCGGTGATTTTCATGCACGGCTGTTTCTGGCATCGTCACAAGGACTGTAAGCTTGCAAGACTACCGAAATCGAAACTGGATTTTTGGGAGCCGAAGCTGGAAGAAAACAGGAAAAGGGATTTATGCAAACAGCGGCAATTGCGGGATATGGGATGGCGTGTGCTGGTTGTGTGGGAATGTGAAATGGTCGATACAGATCGTATATCGACAATTGTTCAGGAATTTCTGCGGAAACAAGTAGAAGAAAGATGAAATCGATCGAGCTTTTCGCGGGAGCCGGTGGGCTTGCCATGGGAATATCCCTCGCGGGGTTCGAATCCCTGGCTATCACGGAATGGGATAGATGGGCCTGCGACACAATCAGGGAAAACCAAAAACGGGGATACCCCCTGGTCAAGGACTGGCCCCTCCGGGAAGGAGATGTGCGGGAATTTGACTGGCTATCGATTCCGGAAGAAATTGACCTTCTCGCGGGGGGGCCACCATGTCAGCCGTTTTCGATGGGAGGCAAGCATAAGGCGTATGGCGATGAACGGGATATGTTTCCACCCACGACTGAAATCGTGCGGGAACTGAAACCAAAGTCCTTCATTCTTGAAAATGTGAAAGGTCTCGCCCGTTCAAGATTCGCAAATTATTACCAGTATATTCTGCTTCGATTGGAATTCCCGGAAGTCACGATAAGGCATGGAGAAACCTGGACAAATCACTTATCCAGGCTACAAAAGGAGAAAACCTCGGGCGCGCTCCATGGTAGTGGGCTTACATACAATGTTGTTTCAACCCTTGTCAACGCCGCTGATTATGGCATTCCACAAAAGCGCGAACGGGTATTCATCGTGGGGTTCCGTTCCGATCTTGGTATTGATTGGTCTTTCCCGCGTCCGACACATTCATTCGACGCGCTTCTGTATTCCCAATGGATATCTAGGGAATACTGGAATAGGCACGGCATTTCGAAGTCAAAACAGTCCGACATGCCGGAACGGTTTAAAAACAGGATAATGAATCTGAGCGATATGCTTTTTCCCTTGGAAGAAAAGCCATGGCGCACGGTCCGAGATGCCCTGCTGGATCTTCCAGACCCCCGCGATGGATCCGCGAGGGGATTTTATAATCATAACTTTCAGAATGGCGCCAGGACATATAAGGGGCATACGGGCAGTCCACTCGATCTGCCGGCTAAAACACTCAAAGCGGGTGACCATGGCGTACCGGGTGGTGAAAACACGATGATTTCGGAAAATGGGAGTGTTCGTTATTTCAGTGTGCGTGAATCCGCGCGTATTCAGACATTCCCCGATGGCTATGTATTCCACGGATCGTGGACCGAAGCCATGAGGCAGCTGGGCAACGCGGTTCCTGTCGCCTTGGCGCGCCGGGTCGCGGCATCGGTGGCGGAATGTCTTGCGGAAACCGGAATACGCAAGATCAAGGCAGGTAACGCCAAACTAAGGAACGCTGCGTGACGGATCGTAAAATCGTTCCGTTCAATCCTCTTAATAAACGTCATTTGGGGGAAAGTGTTGGTCAAGCCATGCTGCACCAACCGGTGATTCCCTTGCGAGAACTAAAAGCATTCGATGGCGCCGGTATCTATGCAATCTATTATACGGGTGATTTTCCCTGTTACGAAGCGATTGCGGAACACAATCGGAGCGGGCGATTCGGAGCGCCCATTTACGTTGGCAAGGCCGTGCCAAAGGGAGCCAGAAAAGGCGGTGATTTGGAAGCAACTCCCGGAAAGGTGCTCTATAACAGACTAAAACAACACGCAAAAAGCATTGGTGAAACATCTAATCTTCGGATTGTCGACTTCCACTGCCGCTATTTGATAGTTGATGATATTTGGATTCCTCTTGGTGAATCATTGCTTATCGCGAAGTTCAATCCATTATGGAACAAACTCCTTGATGGATTTGGCAACCATGATCCAGGGCAAGGTCGCCATGCCGGGTTACGTCCACGGTGGGATGTCGTTCATCCGGGTCGATTGTGGGCAAGACGGTGCCGGTCCCGTGATGAGACAGCAGAGCAGATAATCCGCGAAGCGCGTGATTATCTGCGAAATAACCCTCACACGGGATAACGACGCCCCCATCCGACTGCCGGGAGCGCCTTGGCGCGTCGGATCATTGGAGGAAATAGGTAGGATTAGGCGTACAAAGCCACGAAATCCACCATCGAGGATGAAAAAATGGCTTACATAACAGGTATCGAGCAATTGGGTCTGGAGCGAGGCATGCGCCAGGGTGAGGCGGCGGTCTTGAGCAGACAACTGCAAAGGAAATTTGGCGATAAATTCACGGATGTCTATCGTCAGCGCGTGGATGAAGCCGATGTCGATACCCTGTTGGATTGGTCCGAGCAGATACTGAGCGCGTGTCTGAAAAATCCCCAGTCTACTGCGGCGGCCCCCGAATTGTGGCCCGCTGCGTTGCGAAAAAGTGAGAAATCGCGTCATGTAGCTCGCTACACTCCCCGATTTATCACCGATCGCGCCTTGCGGGACCCCAATCGGGCTACCGCCTCGCGACGACCCGGAATTTTCAGACACCCTCTTACTCTCGCCAATATTCCGGTTTTTTCAGCGCCTCGGCGCACATAACTTTTCCACGAAATGTTCCTACGATTCCTTGGCGCAGCGCCTGAATCATCCATGCGTCCGCGTCTTTCTCGGGAATAGGGTAGGGCGCGTCGAACCCGAGAACACCCACCGGTTTAAAGCCATGGCGGGGATAGTATCCGGGGTGTCCGAGCACAAAAACCAGCTCGACGCCGGATTCCGATAAAATCCGTAGCCCATGCTTGATGAGCTTACCGCCGACACCTTGTTTTTGCCTATCCGGGACCACTGCCAGGGGCGCTAAAATATAAATCGATAACGGTTCCAGATAGGCCTTGGTGAACAAAATGTGTCCGATTGCCCGATCCTCTTCAAAGGCAAGCAGGGAAACGGCAGGTTTTGCGCTTGCATCTCCAAGCAGATCGTGCACAAGATTTGCTTCTGCATCCGAGCCGAATGCCGCGCGTTCCACGGACAACACATCATCAATGTCCGAGGCTAAAGCTGTTCGTATGATCATAATTTGTTAGCCAGATACTATCGCATATTATTTTTTGCCAAAAACGATAGGATGCCACATGAGCACGCCAAACCAAAAAAACTCTCTCAACCGCTCCCTGTTCGCCGCGCTTTCCGTGGATACGTTACTGGAGAAGGCCGTGCGGCAGACAGGTCTTACGGACTTTGGCGGGGATGCCTTTCTCGAACCGCTCGGGGTTTTGCTCGAGTCCTTGCGCGAGGAAGCGGGTTTGAGTGCGTTGGGTGCGTTCATCATGAGTCAGACGATGCTGCGTCTGCTGACCAACCGGTTGCTCATTGAAAAGGCATTTGCCGATGATCCGTCCATGGACGACACGCCCATCGAACGGCCATTGTATGTGTTGGGGTTTCCACGTACCGGCACGACGTTTTTGCATAACCTGTTGGCGTGCGATCCGAACGCCCGCTGGTTGCATCTGTGGGAGGGATTGTATCCCGCGCCATCGCCGAGATCCTTGGTGGACGACCCACGCATCGAGCAAGTCGAAAAATGGGTCGCCGCCTTCGAAAAGGCCGCGCCGCGCCTGCCCATCGCCCACAAGCTCGAACCGCGCGGCCCGGAGGAGTGCTTTTGGCTCATGGAGCACACGTTCGCGGATCTGATTTTCGAGTTGCGTGCCTACGTGCCCGGTTACGCGAAATGGCTCACGGCCCACGAGGCCGATGTGGATATCTACCGGTATTATCGCCGCCAGTTGCAGATGCTCGGCACTCACTGCCGAGGCCGGCACTGGGTTCTCAAGGCGCCGAGGCACCTGCCGGGGCTGGCCGGTCTGCTGGCTGTGTTCCCCGATGCGCGCATCGTGCAGACCCACCGCGACCCGGCGGCGGTGCTGCCTTCCCTGTGCAGCCTCTGCGAGATTCTGCACTCCGCGGTCAGTGACAAGGTCGATAAACACGCCATTGGCGCCCACTGGTCCGAACGCCTGAAGTGGAATCTTCAAAAAGCCCGGGAGATACGCGCGGGGGCAAGACCCGAGCAATTTTTCGACGTGCGGTACGAAGATCTGGTGGCTACCCCGATTGCCACCGTTGCGCGCATTTACGATTACCACGGCTACGAGTACACCAGCCGATTCGAGGCCAACATGCGAAGCTGGCTCACCGGCAACCGCCAGCACAAACACGGTGTGCATCGGTATACGCTGGAAGAATACGGAATCGATGTGGAGCAATGCCATTCGTGACCCTTCTCATGGATGTCCTCAAGCGTATCGAGAGCGCGCAGCGGCCTTCCCATGCAGGTACCATCGCTATGGGAACGGAGCCAGCATCATCGATCCCCTGGCCGGAAAGTCCCCAACAAAACGGCTTGGTGTCGGATTGGTCTCTTGTGCCCATGGCGCCACCTCCGGAAGCATCTGCTCCCCATGCGATCGAGGGATCGCAACCGGTGGCGGAATCTTTTATTAAACCGCCCGGAGCGGTCCCCGATAACCCCGCGACCCCTGACCCTGAGAAAAGTTTAGCGTGGCTGGGGTCGAGCGAAGCGAGCCCCCAGCAGTCGAGCGAGGCGGCTTTCCAGCAGTCGAGCGAGGCGAGTCCTCGGCAGTCAAGCGAGGCGAACTCTCGGCGGTCCTTTCATGGCAATGATGACGTTACGAAACCTATCCCTCCCGGCGAAGAACCGTTGTCCACACGGGTTCCCGAACTGCCCCGCGAAGATATGACGGCACCCGAGGCCATGCGGGTAGCAAAAAGCATGGCCCGAGGGCAACGCAGGGAGATCCTGCTTTTCGGTGTGCTTCCCTTGCTTCTCGTTAGCGTGATCGCGGGGACTTATGTGTTTTGGAAAGTGTCCCTTTAACGCCTGAATTACGGACTTTTAGCATGACAAAGGCAACCGTACTGGCCCCCTTTTTCATGACTTTTCGTGGCTTCCGGAAACGTACACAAAAAACAAAAAATGGCCGGATGGTAAGACGAATCTCAGACTTCAACCCGTGAACGCCTGCCCTCGGCTATCGTATCCAGGATCTCCGCCGTGGTTACCTTCGTTTTTATGCCGGGGACATCGAACGGTGATGGCTTTATGTTTTTGGGGGTGATGGAAAAACTCCGGCCATCTTGGCGGCGGATGAGCACTTCTTCGTGTTCCGCCGTATTCAATACCGCCGACAGATGTTGTCGGGCCTCGGAGTACGTATACATTTTCATGATGGATCCAATACGGTAATTTCCAGTGCTCTTGCTATCGAGTGCATCTTTTTGTCCAGTGTTATCAGTGGACTTCCCATCGCCCGCGCGCATTGAAGAAAGTAGGCATCATAGGCATACAGGTTGAAATGCATTGCAATATCCAGTGCCTTGCGGATATCGCATTCGATGAGTCTGACCGGAATATCCCGCGTGATACCCAACGCGATGATGGCTTCCTTTTCCGATAACCGGCGGCGTTTTACCATTGCCGCCAACGCATTGCCGATCTCGTAGGGCAGAATTTCGGGCGAGATCGCGTTGTAGCCAAGGCCCAGATCGATGATGGTGTTTTTTTCCGGTTCATCCAGGGCCACCGCCAGCAGGATGTTGGTATCTACGATCAGATTCATTTCGACAATTGTACAATATATGTCGATTCGAGCAAGACACTGATTCGAGGATAGTAAATATTCGGTCTACCCATTGTCAGAGGGGACAATCAGGTTATACTAAAGGCCATGG
>JABDQX010000440.1 GCA_013042035.1 Gammaproteobacteria bacterium | reverse complement strand
CATACCAGCTTGCTTGTCCTTTTGTCCGTTTTCTGCGTTACGTCAACAGTTACATAGAACGACTATGCGCCTGTTGCCGCGCCTTGAATACGAACAAAATTACCGTGCAATCCGGTATATTCTTTTCCGGCAATCGCCTAAACGGCGAGACTCAAAGACGCAACGTTGCGCCCGAAAGATTCATCGTTGAGTCCCTAACCGGGATCGCGTATCAGGACGGTCGCCGATATGCCAAGACCGGCGCTGAGCCGGCGGATCATGTTGAGGCTCAGGGGCCGCTTGCCATTCAAGATTTCGGATACCTTGGAAGGCGAACCGATATATCCGGCAAGGTCCTTTCGGGACAGCCCCATCTGGTCCATGCGAAACTTGATGGCCTCGATGGGGTCGGGCGGGTCGATGGGGTAGTGTTGCTGTTCGTAGTGCTCGATGACCAGCGCCAATAGCTCCAGTTCGTTTGCCTCGGGCGTCTCGGGCGCCGGATCGCGGTCCATGAGATCCGTCAGGCGGGCAAGGGCCTGTTCGTGTTCCCGGTCATTCCTGATGATGTTGATTGGGTTCATTTTTGCCTCTTGTCTCAAAAGTGTTTTTTGTCATACTCGGCATGGGTTCCCACCCATTCGATAACCACGATGCCGTTCAGATAGCGCACCTTCACCATCAGGCGATAATGATTGCCTTTGATATTGAATATGACCCTATTATCGGCAAGAAAATCGACGCTCCTGTATCGGCCTCTGATATCCTTCGGTGTTTTCCAGGTGGCCTTTTGGGTCTCGTCGAACCATATCCGAAGCGCCTCCCTGGCATTGGCGTGAGCGCGCCAAAACTTGACAAGCTTGTCCCGTCCCAATATCCGCATTGTAGTCCCCTGTTCCCAAAATGGGAATTATTTTTATGTGCAACTTCCACCGAGGGAGGATCAACTTCGATAAAGCAACGGCTCGACCGCCCGCTTCATTCGGTGCGCGCCACCGAAAAAATCGGGCCGGTTTTTTCGCAAATAGCCGGCGCGTTGCGATGGGAGCGAAAATTACGTCGTGTAGTCCACTACCATCCTTATTTTCGTTCCCGTATCGCCTTGCACGAGCCTCAATCGGGGTGCCACCTCGCTACGATGCGAATTCCCAAACAGCTTCTAAGAGCGTGAACGGCGATACCATAGGAACCAAAGCTAACCTATAATAACAATGACTGATATTAGCGCGGTGCGCCCCTGGTCAAAGCGGGTGCCATTGCGGGTATCATTTGACGAATCCTGGGTAAGATTTACGTAAAATCAGAAGGTTATATTCATAATGCTGTTGATGATCGATAATTACGATTCCTTTACCTATAATCTGGTTCAATATCTTGGCGAACTGGGAGCCAAGGTATCCGTCAAGCGTAATGATACTGTAACCCTGAAAGATATCGATGCCTTGCGCCCTTGATATCGCCGGGACCGTGCACGCCCCTGGAGGCAGGTATTTCGGTGGATGTCATCCATCGTTATGGCGAGAAGATTCCGATACTTGGCGTGTGTCTTGGACATCAGTGCATCGGGCAGGCCTATGGCGGGCGGATTACCCATGCCCGAGAGATTATGCATGGCAAGACCTCCTTGATGCACCATACGGGGCATGGCATCTTCCGCAATATTCGGAAACCCTTTGAGGCGACTCGGTACCACTCATTGGTGCTGGAAAATGCCAGTTTGCCGGAATGCCTCATAGTGACCGCCTGGACCCAAACCAAATCGGGAGAAATGGACGAGATCATGGGGATCAAACACAAGACGCTGCCGGTTTGGGGGGTGCAATTCCATCCGGAGTCCATCCTTACAGAACACGGATTCGATTTGCTGAGGAATTTTTTGAGGGGGGTCGAGGGATAGCGCCCCGCGTGGAATCCGGCGCCGAGGCGTCCGGTTTTACCGTGCACAACCCCGCGCTGCTTCATGACAAGGCAAAAATGGGCGAAAAAAATGAGGCATTTTGAGTTAGGGAGTGCAAGATGGGTTTTGCATACAGCTCTATCACTTGTGAATTAAAGGTTTTCCGATGAATATCGCATCTGCTATACGTACAGTGACCGAACGCCGTGATCTCGCGGGAGCGGAGATGATCGAGGTTATGAGCGCCATCATGAAGGGCGAGACCACTCCCGCTCAGATCGGTGGCTTCCTGATTGGCTTGCGCATGAAGGGAGAGACGGTGGAGGAGATCGCCGCCGCCGCCACCGTTATGCGGTCATTGGCGACGTCTGTCGAGGTGTCGGGAGAGCATGTGGTCGATACCTGCGGTACCGGCGGCGACGCCAAGGGGACCTTCAATATTTCGACGGTCAGCGCCCTGGTTGCGGCGGCGGCGGGGGCCAAGGTGGCAAAACACGGTAATCGGGCGGTATCGGGCAAATCGGGTAGCGCGGATGTATTGGAAGCAGCCGGTGTGAATCTGGCGCTAAAACCCGATCAGGTCGCCCGTTGCATTGATGAAATTGGTGTGGGATTCCTGTTTGCGCCCCAGCACCACGCGGCCATGCGTCATGCCATCGGTCCGCGCCGGGAGATGGCCGTGCGCACGATATTCAACCTGTTGGGACCTCTCACCAACCCGGCCGGTGCACCGAACCAGTTGCTTGGCGTATTCGATGAAGCCTGGATCGAACCCATTGCCCAGGTGTTATCCCGCTTGGGGAGTCGGCACGCACTGGTGGTCCACGCCGAGGATGGCCTCGACGAGATCAGCATCGGTGCCCCCACCCGTGTTGCGGAATTAAAAGAAGGCCAGGTAAACGTCTACACCCTCGCGCCGGAGCGCTTCGGCCTCACCCGGACCGGCATCGATAAGATCGTGGTCGATTCCGTCGAGGAAAGCCTTGCCATGGTTTACACGGTATTGAATGGCGAACAGGGGCCGGCCTTTGATATCGTCGTGTTGAACGCGGGTGCGGCGATCTTCGCCGCAGGTGTCGGTGAGACCCTTGAAGACGGCATAGAGAAAGCTCGGGATGCTATTGTCAGTGGAAGGGCCAAAGAAAAACTGGAGGCGCTTGTAGCGTTGAGCCGTAGTTTCTCATGAGAACATTCTTTACTGGGATTGCCTTATCTTTAGTCGTCGCAACCACAGCGGCAGCAGAGCAATATGAACAAACGATATGCCAGACCGATATGCTATGGCTCCATGACTCCAGAGCTCTTAATTATGGTCGGTGTGAGGGGAAGAGTCTTCTGAGCATGAATCGAGATGGGTGGCGATTGATACATATCGAAAAACTGAAACACCAAAATGGTGATGAAACATTTGCCATTGTCTTTGAACGGCTGAAAAAAACACCAAATCAGCAGCCCTAACGAATCCCTACATAACCATGCCACCTCTCCCAGACATCCTGAAAACCATCATCCGTCGCAAGGCGGAAGAGGTCGTCGAACGCGCGCAAGCCATTTCCCTTCGTGGTTTGTCCCGGCGCGTGGAAGAAACCCCACCACCTCGGCCCTTTGCCCTGGCCATCGAAAACGCTATTGATGCTGGGAGGCCCGCAGTCATCGCCGAACTCAAGCGGGCATCGCCCAGTAAGGGTATTTTGCGCGAGGTGTTTATACCTACCACGATTGCCGAGGGATACGAAAAGGCCGGCGCGGCGGCACTGTCGGTATTAACGGATCGGAATTTTTTTCAGGGGGATGATGATTATCTTGTCGAAGCGAAAAAGGCCTGTTCCCTGCCGGTCTTGCGGAAAGACTTTATCATCGATGCCTATCAGATCTATGAGACGCGTGTTCTTGGCGCGGACTGTGTGTTGTTGATCGTGGCGGCTCTGGGGGATGCCTTGCTGAGTGAATTGACGGGGCTGGCCGCGCACTTGGATCTGGATGTGCTCGTGGAGGTACACAACGCGGAAGAACTCGATAGGGCGCTTGCCTTGAATACGCCTTTGATCGGTATCAACAATCGCAATCTGCGTACCTTCGAAACCTCCCTGGAAACCACGCTTGCGTTATTGGATACCATCCCCGACGATCGGATCGTCGTGACCGAAAGCGGAATCCACACCCCGGAGGACGTCAAGCGTATGCGTGATCGCCATGTTCACGCTTTTCTGGTTGGGGAGGCCTTCATGAGGGCGCCGGATCCCGGCACCCGTTTAACCGAGTTATTTTTTAGTTGACTATGAAAGCACGTATCAAATGGGTGGAACAAGCCACCTTTCTGGGTGAGTCCGGCAGCGGGCATGCCGTGGTTATGGATGGCGCTCCCGAAGTCGGTGGCCGAAATCTCGGCGTGCGGCCCATGGAGGCGCTGCTTATTGGCCTTGGTGGCTGTACGGCGTTCGATGTGGTCTCTATCCTACGCAAGGCCCGTCAACCCGTGGAAGATTGCGTGGTGGAGATCGAGGCTGAACGGTCCGAGACCCCGCCAAAGGTATTCACGCACATCCATGTGCATTATCGCGTAACTGGGCGTGGGATCGCACAAGCACCGGTTGCCCGGGCCGTATCGTTGTCGAGCGAGAAATATTGCTCTGCCAGTAT
The DNA here is from genome assembly GCA_013042035.1 of Gammaproteobacteria bacterium. GTDB lineage: Bacteria > Pseudomonadota > Gammaproteobacteria > HK1 > HK1 > JABDQX01. Next base: position 3,050 of record JABDQX010000440.1, on the reverse strand, counting down.
TATGCTGGGCAAGGTCGCCGAGATGACCCACGATTACGAAATCGTGGATAGTTCGTAATCGCCATACCTCAGACACGCTCTAACATACAGGCGTTAAAGATATACAGGAAAAACAAGATGCTGAACACACTAAAACGAATCACGGAAAGCCCTTATCTCAACATCGTCATCGGTTTGCTTATGTTTTATTCCGGTGCATCGGAAGCCTGGAATGAACTCCATGAGTTGGAAGAGGTTACCGTCGGCGCGCACCATGGCGTTATTTTGTTTTCCCTTTTGCATATTCTCAAGACCATACCGGATATCTTCGAGGGCCTGGAGCATATTCAGAAATAATTACTCCCCCTCTACGCCCTGGATTGGCTTAACCGTGCTCCAATTTTTACAGCCCGGACATTGCCAATGGAGGAGCTTGGCCGGGAAGCCGCAGTGGCGGCATTGATATATCGGTCTATTTTTTAAAAGGTTTTCGACCAACTCCTTCAGGATCAGGGAATGATCCGAGGCGTTATCGGAAGGCATCCGATGGAGTTCCATCTCCAGCAATTTTTGGTAGCCACGCAGTGATGGCCGCTCTCGCAGTTTGGCGGTAAGAAATGCCAGTGCTTCGCGCTCGTTGCCTTCTTGTCGCTTGATTTCCGATAACGCCAACGTTACCGAAACGCCTGTGTATCGCTGCAACAATGCGGAAAAGAATTCGGTAATCGGATGTTTTTTGGACGTCCGATCATCGGTTTTTCCCTGCGTCGGTTTCTCCAGCATCCGATAACAATGATATATTCTGTCTATTGCTTCGGACAGATAATCCGCATCCTGGGTTTCCACCCGCCGGTACGCCTGAAACGCCTGTTCCAGATTCCCAATCCCAACAAGGGCATCCCCTTCTATAAGACTGGCTCGGACACACCCGTTATGGGCATCGAGTGCCTGTCTGACAGTGTCTAAAACGACGGTATTCCGATTACCGTCCCGAAGGGATTGTTCCGCCTTTTCACAGTAGTAGTGTGCGATTACCCCGCCCAGTTGATTGCCGGTGATCTCTTCGAGTTTTCGGGCCGAGTCGATCGCCTTATCCCAGTCTTTTTCCTGCTCATAAATCTCGATAAGCTGCCGGAGCGCCTGAACCGTGTGATATCCGCTTCCCACGAGTTCTTGAAAGAGGCTTTCCGCACGATCCAATAAACCTGCCGTGAGATAGTCCTGCCCTAACTCCAATAACGCTTCATGGCGTTGGTCGGAATTGAGAGTCGATTGTATGACCAGATTTTGATGGATGCGAATTGCCCGTTCCATCTCGCCGCGCCGTCGATACAGATTCCCGAGAGCAAGATGCGTTTCGACCGTTTCATCCTCGATTTCCAGAATCTTGATGAAAGACTCGATGGCTTTATCCGGTTGTTCGTATAACAGATAGTGAATGCCTTTGAAATAATCTGCACGAACGGGTTTCGTTGGAAGGATCCCTGCCGCATTCCGATGGCTGCGCCGCGCGGCGTACCAGCCGGACGCCGCAGCCATCGGAAGCAGTATCAGTAGCAGGGATTCGAGGCCGAAGGGAATAATAGACATGGCCGCCTGATGTGGACAATCCGAACTATGCGCGCGGCTTCGCTATAGTTACGGTATCGATGCAACATTGATTTATTCCGAGGCTAATTCGGTGTCTTGAGAGATATCGGCACCGGAATTCTCTTCTATGTTATTGACGTCCTCTCGCAGTTGCTTGCCAGGTTTAAAGTAAGGTACGTACCTGGATGATATGGAGACGATCTCTCCGCTTTTCGGATTGCGCCCAATACGTTCAGGGCGGTAATGTAATGAAAAACTACCAAAACTACGAATTTCAACGCGTTCCCCGGCGGTTAACGCTCCGGCTATGGACTCCAGAATAACGTTAATGGCTTGATCGACATCACTGTAGTCGAGCTGCGTTTGCCGCCGGGCTAACCAGTCGATGAATTCCGATTTTGTCATTGTTCATCGTCCGTTTTATTTTTCCAAATATCACCAATCGTGGCCGTTCCAGCCTCTGCGAAAGCACTGTATTGCTGAACCGCAGCAGCCTCTTCCTCGTTTTCTTTCGCTTTTATGGAAAGGGTCACCGTCCGCTTTTTGCGATCCAAGCTGATAAGCTTGGCTTCGACATCATCTCCTACGCTCAACACTTGCCGTGCATCCGATATGCGATCTCGGGAAAGATCGGTCACACGAATGTACCCTTCGACACCATTGGCTAATTGTACGACCACACCCTTGGCATCGACTTCCTCCACCACACCTCGAACGACGCTCCCTTTTGGGTGCTCGGAAAGGAAAGCGGAGAAGGGATCTTTATCCAGTTGTTTGACGCCAAGGGAAATGCGCTCACGTTCGGCATCCACGGATAACACCACCGTTTCCAGCTCTTCGCCTTTTCGATAATCCCGAATGGATTCTTCCCCGGATTTTGCCCAGGAAATATCGGAAAGATGCACCAAACCATCGATTCCACCGTCAAGTCCGATAAAGATACCAAAATCGGTAATAGACTTGATTTTCCCGGTAACTCGATCCCCTTTCTTATGGGTGGCGGCAAATTCCTCCCACGGATTGGGTTTGCATTGCTTGATGCCGAGGGAAATACGGCGACGTTCCTCGTCCACATCAAGAACCATGACCTCGACCTGATCCCCCGCTTGCACGACTTTGGTGGGATGTATGTTTTTGTTGGTCCAATCCATTTCGGAAACGTGGACCAAACCTTCGACGCCATCCTCGATCTCGGCAAAACAACCATAATCGGCAATATTGGTTACGGTACCGACAGTCCTTGCTCCTTTGGGATATCGCGTTGCTATATTTAGCCACGGATCATCACCAAGTTGCTTCAGACCCAGCGACACTCGGCTTTTATCTTGGTCGAACTTCAATTCCTTGACGGCAATCTCATCACCTACCGAGACGATTTCGGTTGGATGTTTTACCCGCTTCCACGCCATATCCTTAATGTGAAGCAGTCCATCAATACCACCCAGATCCACAAATGCGCCATAGTCGGTAAGGTTCTTTAC
>JABDQX010000030.1 GCA_013042035.1 Gammaproteobacteria bacterium | reverse complement strand
TGCCGAGACGGGCGCGGGAGGCATCGACCCCCAGGGTGAGAAAGCGTTCTACCGTGATAGGCAGTGTCCTGTCCCGTTCGATGTGTTGGGGTGAAAAACCGATACGAAGTCCCGGACGGCGTTTGACGGCGCCCGCGTCGGGTTTCAATAAACCCACCATGATGCGCACGAGCGTCGTTTTTCCGGAGCCATTCAATCCGACCAGCGTCACGATCTCGCCACGCGCAACCGATAAATCCACGCTATCGAGGATCCGGCGTCCCCCCCACTGCATGGAGACACCTCGCGCTTCGATCAGGCGTTCTGGGGTAGCTGTTGGCTTTATCTGCGTTTCCATCGTTGTCATACTGTCGATTCCAATCCGCCCACTTTCAGCCTTTTTATCCGGTATCCATCGATGTCATATTTTGGGCGCGCGCTCGGAATACGCGGCACGTTCAAAAATATGACATGCGCAATCCAACGCCTTCGCGATACAATGGCAACCATGCCGCTTTTCGCCTTCGGAATCAACCATAACACAGCATCGGCCGCCGTGCGCGAACGGGTAACCTTCGCGCCCGATCGCCTGCCGTCGGCGCTGCGCGATTTGCTTTCGTGCGATGGTGTGGAAGAGGCCGCGATCCTTTGTACCTGCAACCGCACGGATCTCTATTGCGGTCTTGGCGGTGGCGATGGCGAGGCCGCGCTGGATTGGTTTCGGCGCACCCACGGACTGACCGCCGAGGAGACCCGGCGGTACATTTATGTTCATCGGGCAAGGCAAGCGGTGCGGCATATGATGCGGGTTGCCAGCGGGCTCGATTCCATGGTCCTGGGGGAACCGCAAATCCTCGGACAGATCAAGGATGCCTATAACACGGCATCCGAATGTGGAACCATCGGCCATATACTCGGTAAGCTTTTCCAGCACACCTTTTCCGTCGCCAAGCGGGTGCGTACCGACACCGCAATCGGGGAAAGCCCGGTCTCCGTCGCCTTTGCGGCCGTGACCCTTGCCCGACAGATCTTCGGGGATATGGCGCAATTGACGGCCCTGCTCGTCGGTGCGGGAGAGACCATCGGGTTGGTGGCGCGTCATCTCAAGGGTATGGGCATCAAACGCCTGATCGTCGCTAACCGGACATTGGATAACGCCCACCGGCTAGCGGCCGAATTCGGCGGATATGCCATAACTCTCGATGAGATTTCCGCGCATTTGCCCGAGGTGGACATGGTGTTTTCCGCCACCGCCAGTCAAGAGACCATACTCAGCCTGGGGCAAGTCATCGACGCCATCAGGAAACGGAAACACCGTCCGGTCTACATGGTGGATATGGCCATTCCACGGGACATCGAACCGGCGGTGGGTGAACTGGAAGATGTTTATCTGTACACCGTGGACGACTTGGGGGATGTCATACAGGAAAATCTTCGCTCCCGCCAGGATGCCGCCCGTCAGGCCGAGGAGATCATCGATACCCAGGTGACCCACTTTATGGGCTGGCTTGGAACGCTGGATGTTGTCCCTGCTATCCGGGCCTTTCGCACCGAGGGTGAAATGGCTCGCGATGAGGTCTTGCACAAGGCAAGGCGACTACTGGCGACCGGAACGCCACCCGATGATGTTCTGGATTTCCTGGCGGACACACTGACCAATAAGTTGCTGCATCGCCCCACGGTACAACTGCGCACCGCCGGGTTCGATGGCAATGGGGAACTCGTGGATACGATCCGAAGAGTGCTCGATATTACTGAATGAGTTTCGACTTGGCCAAGATTTATTTGGTTATGGACAAGGCCCGTTCGTTAACACGCACAAAAAACAAGGAATCGACGAATAGTAAGTATGAAAGCCTCGCTGGTTACAAAGCTCAATGAGTTACAGGAACGATTACAAGAGGTAAACCACCTCCTGGGTACCCCCGAGATTATTACGGACCAGGACCGCTTTCGCGCCCTTGCCAAGGAACACGCGGAGATCCGCCCGGTGGTGGATTGTTTTACCCAATACCATCACAACCAGGACACCATTGCTGCGGTCAGGGAGATGTCGAAAGACAGTGATCCCGATATGCGGACGCTGGCCGAAGAAGAATTATCCGCAGCCCAAAACCGGGACGCTGAACTCGAAAAAGAACTAAAAGCGCTTCTACTGCCCAAGAACCCGGACGATGATAACAATGTGTTTCTGGAGATCCGCGCGGGCACCGGTGGTCAGGAGGCCGCACTATTTGCCGGAGATCTGTTTCGCATGTATGCCCGTTACGCGGAGTTGCATGGCTGGACGGTCGAGGTGATGAGCGAACATATTGGAGAGCAGGGGGGTTACAAGGAAATCATTGTGCGTGTTATCGGTCGCGGGGTGTATAGCCGGCTCAAATTCGAATCGGGTGGGCACCGCGTACAGCGTGTTCCGGAAACCGAGTCCCAGGGACGCATCCATACCTCGGCTTGTACGGTGGCGGTTTTGCCCGAAGTCAGTGAAATCGATGACATCGCCATCGACCCGTCGGATCTCAAGATCGATACCTACCGTTCCTCCGGCGCCGGGGGGCAGCACGTCAATAAAACGGATTCAGCCATTCGTATCACACATTTGCCTACCAACACGGTGGTGGAATGCCAGGATGAGCGTTCGCAACACAAAAACCGCGCCCGCGCCATGAGCCTGCTGCAATCAAAACTGCTGGCCGCGGAACAGGAACGCCAAAGCGCGGAGCGGGCCGCTACCCGCAAATCCCTGGTTGGCAGTGGCGATCGCTCACAGCGCATTCGCACCTACAATTTTCCCCAGGGACGCATTACGGACCACCGTATCAACCTAACGCTTTATAAACTCGCGGATGTGCAGGCAGGGGCGCTGAATCAAGTTATCGACCCCCTCATCGCCGAACACCAAGCGGATCAACTGGCGGCCCTGGGAGAATAATCAGGGATAACCCTTGATATGACTGAAAGCGTCGTTTTATCGAGATCACCCCAACCCGGCACAGCCGAAACCCAAAGACGCCAGAAGGATCTTTTAGAGCGTGTCTGAAAATTCCAATTTTGTGTGCATTTTCGGTAGCCTATCTACGGGATCTCTGTACTACTATCCGGCTATTTCTCGTTTTTCGTGAACGTTTTTTACCATCCCTGGCGCTGGATCCCGGCATCCATGCCGGGATG
>JABDQX010000426.1 GCA_013042035.1 Gammaproteobacteria bacterium | reverse complement strand
CCATGGGGGAATGCCTGTGATTTTCGGCGGAGCCGGTGACATCGATGGGATCGCCATGACGGCGGCGCTCGATGCAGGCGGCATCGCAATCGGGGTGCTTGCCGGGAACCTCCTGAAGAAAAGCCTGGCGCGTGATGCGCGTAACGCAATCTCCTCGAACCGACTGCTTTTGGTATCCCCTTATCATCCCAATGCCCGATTTACGATCCAATCAGCCATGAAACGAAACAGGCTGATTTATGCCCTGGCCGATTACGGATTGGTGGTCAGCGCCGAATATAAAAAAGGCGGGACCTGGATTGGTGCGATGGAAGAGCTGACGCGGGATAATGCCCTCGGCATTTTTGTACGAACAGGCGCCAATATTCCCCTGGGCAATCGAAAATTGCTGGACTCGGGTGCGCGGGAATGGCCGGGTATTGAGAGCCTGTTTGGTTCCAGGACTTCGAAGAACCCGGAGGCTGTGAAAAAATCTCCCGACCTAGGAGTCTGTCCGGGTTATGGGGATCGTAGCGAGAAAGTGTGAAATTGTGGCCATTTTTGCGCCAAATTCGAGGATGATAGTGGACTATCTGACGAGAATTTGCGCAAAACAGGGGCCAATTTACCGCTTTCGCAGTCGATTCATCCTAAGTCGGACAGACTCCTAGAGTAACCGAGCCATGGGCAAGAACCGCAACTGGATAACCTCACACATTAAAGATCCGTTCGTTAAACGCGCTGTCGAGGCCGGCTATCGTTCCCGGGCCGCGTATAAACTATTGGAGATCGATCAGCGCGATGGCCTGTTCCGGCGTGGGGATACCGTGGTGGATCTCGGCGCGGCGCCCGGGGGGTGGACTCAGGTGGCCAGCCAACGGGTTGGCAGGGAGGGCCGTGTCATTGCCGTCGATGTGTTGCCCATGGATCCGCTCCCCGGCGTTGTTTCACTGGAGGGGGATCTTCATGATCCGGCGGTGCAGGTTCAAATCATGGAGGCATTGGCGGGGCGTTCGGCCTCGGCTGTCATCTCCGATATGGCGCCCAATATAAGCGGTATGAATGCCTTGGATCAGCCAAGGACCATGCAAATGGCCGAACTGGCGCTCGATATCAGTCGCGATATCCTGGCGCCGGGCGCGGGATTTCTGGTCAAGGTTTTCCAGGGAGAAGGATTCGATGCCTTTGTAAAAACAGTGCAACAGTCGTTCTCAAAGGTTTACGTGCGAAAACCAAAGGCATCCCGGGCAAATTCCCGCGAGGTATATGTACTTGGGCTTAAGAGCGTGTCTGAGCCTGTTTGGTTAAAGTGATACCATGGCGCCGGATGGAGCGCTCTGGAAATCCGCCGAGGTTGTCCTGGCGCACCGTAAAAAACGACTACGATGCAAGCCGATGCACGATTCGTGGACTTCGTGGCCACCCTCTTTTCTGTGTTTGGTGGCGCTGTCCTTCGGTCGCGGTTCGGCTACCTTAGGCGATTTCCGGATCGATAGCAGATCAATAACCGAGAAGTGACCCTTGAATAGCCCTGAATCCCCCTCCTCTACCCTTCGCATCGCCATCGCCCAGCTCAATCTGACGGTGGGTGATATTCCCGGTAACACCCGTCAGGTCATCGAGAATATTCGAAAAGCACGGGATGTCATCGAGGCCGATGTGGTGATTTTCCCTGAATTGACCCTGACCGGTTATCCGCCGGAAGATCTGCTGCTTCGTCCCGATCTGTATCCGCGAATCGAGCGGGCGCTGGAAGATATTGCCGGGATTGCGCAGGGTATCGATGTTGTCCTGGGATATCCCCGCCGAGACGGCGACAGGCTCCATAACGCCTGTGTGTATCTGCAAAATGGCACCGTGTCGGCCTGTTATGACAAACAATCATTGCCGAATTACGGTGTGTTCGACGAAAAACGCTACTTTGCGCCCGGAGACGAACCCGTATTGGTGGATATCAAGGGAATCCCCGTGGCGCTGACCATCTGCGAGGATATTTGGTCCCCCGATCCCATGCGCCGCGCCGCCGATGCGGGGGCAAAGCTGATGCTCAACATCAACGCCTCGCCATATCACACCGGTAAAATCCATGAGCGCGAGATCCTGCTGGCGAAGCGGGCGCGGGAAGGGTCCATGCCCATCGTGTATGTAAACCTGGTGGGAGGGCAGGATGAGCTGGTATTCGACGGTCATTCCCTGGTCGTGGATACCGAGGGCGAGGTGATATTTCGCGCGCCTGATTTCGAAGCCGGACTTTTTCTAACTGTATTCGATACGTTACCGATGATTCGGCCGCGGCCTGCCACGATTTGCCCGTTACCGGCCCAGGAGGAGAGCATCTACCGGGCATTGCTCACCGGGGTGCGGGATTATGTGGGAAAAAACCGTTTTCCCGGGGCAATCGTCGGTCTGTCCGGTGGAATCGATTCGGCACTGACGCTGGCTATCGGTGCCGACGCGTTGGGCGCGGATCGCGTGGAGGCGGTTCTGATGCCATCCCGTTATACCGCTGATATGAGCATCGAGGATGCCGCCGCGCAGGCCAGGAGTCTGGGTGTGGCCTACCATATTGTTCCCATCGAGTCGGTTTTCTCCGCTTTCCTGGATAGCCTTTCCGACGTGTTTGCCGGCGCGCCGGTGGATGTAACGGAAGAAAATCTCCAGGCACGCTGTCGCGGCGTGTTACTGATGGCAATCTCCAATAAAAGCGGGAAAATGGTCCTGACCACCGGCAACAAGAGTGAGCTGGCCGTGGGGTATGCCACTTTGTATGGCGACATGGCGGGGGGATTCGCGCCCTTGAAGGATGTATCGAAAGAGCAGGTATACCGTTTGGCGGCGTGGCGCAATGAACAGGGGAGCGATCTTTCCGGGAATGGCGCGCCATCGGGCATCATCCCGCAACGCGTATTGACAAGGGCCCCGTCCGCTGAATTGGCCCCGGATCAGAAAGATGAAGATTCCCTGCCACCCTACCCCATTCTTGATGCGATACTCGATCGTTACGTGGAACGCGACCAGTCACCGGAGCAGATTAGCGCCGAAGGCTTCGAGCCGGGAACGGTAGCAAGGATCGGTGCAATGGTTTTGCGCAACGAATACAAGCGCAGGCAGGCAGCCCCCGGGGTTCGCATTACCCAGCGGGCTTTTGGACGTGAACGGCGCTATCCGATTACCTCCGGGTATGCCATTTAGCCAGATAATCCAGGAATTCATCCTTGAGTTCCGGATGTTTGATGGCGTACTCCACCGTTGCCTTCAGAAATCCGAGCTTATCACCGCAATCGTACCGCTGCCCCGTAAACTCCAGGGCAAGAACCCGCTCATGGGCCAACAGGCGCGCGATACCATCGGTAAGCTGTATCTCTCCGTTATCGTCCCGGCCAAGATCGGCCAACTGGTCAAAGATCCCCGGCGTCAGGATGTAACGGCCAACCACCCCCAGATTGGATGGTGCGCTGGCAGGCGATGGTTTTTCCACGATGGCGTCTATCCTGGCGATCCCATTGGCGAAATCACCTGATTCAATCACGCCGTACTTATCGGTATCCGTGGGCGGAATCGATTCGACCGCCAACACCGAGGCGCCATGGCGCTCATGGACATCGATCATTTGTGCGATACAACCGGGCGCTGCGTCAATGAGATCATCGGCCAAAATAACCGCGAATGGTTCATTGCCGATGATGGAACGGGCACGCAGCACGGCATCTCCAAGCCCAAGCGGTTCCGGTTGCCGAATGTAAATGCAACTGACTTCCTCGGGAAGTATGCCACGCATGCTGGTCAACATGCGGTGCCGCCCGCGGGCCTCAAGGGTAACTTCCAGCTCATAGGTTTTGTCGAAATGATCCTCGATAGCCCGCTTCCCGCGCCCAGTCACGAAAACAAGATCCTGAATACCCGCTGCCACCGCCTCCTCGACGGCATATTGGATCAGGGGTTTATCCACGATGGGCAGCATTTCTTTCGGATTTGCCTTGGTAACAGGCAAGAATCGGGTTCCGAGTCCGGCAACGGGAAAAACCGCTTTTTTGATTGTCGAGTTCACCTCAACACCACCTCTCAACGCTATGGAATTTCGCTAAGAGCGTGTCTGAAAATTCCCGCTCGTCGCCGATTGCGGTTCCGCAAGGCGTGGAAAGTAAAAAATCGGGGAGTATAGCGAACTACATGACGCGATTTTTGACTCTTTCGCAACGCAAGCGGGCCACAATTCGGGGGCCGCCGCAGTAGACTGGGGATTTTTCAGACACGCTCTAACTACGTAGAAGCGGGGGCGAGTATACAGGACTAATCAATCTTCCGGCAAAACCAGCGGTGGAACCGAATGAAACGAGAGAACGGATTTGTGTCATTGAAAAGCATGCACGGGCGTAAATGAAAAACGCGGATTGTGCTTATTATTTAATAAATTACATACATAAACACATAAGCGTTTGTTCTGCAAAAAATCCAAAATCCGGGCGTTATTAAAGTGTAATTAATCTACACCTGTGCGGCTTTTACCTTACGAAGGCGATACGAACCTCCGATATTTCCCTTGCGGTTGGCCGGAGCGATGCGCCGTTTGCTGGTTGTGGGAGAGACATTTACAAAAAGCTCTTTGATTTCGGGCATGTTCTGCAATTGGATATGACGTCTTCTGACCGTCAGTAATCCCTCATTCTGGAAACGGGCAAAGAGCCGGCTCACTGTTTCCACGGCAAGTCCCAGGTGATTGCTGATATCATGCCGTGACATGGTAAGATTGAATTCCCGTTCCGAGAAACCACGTTTTTTCAGTCTGTTGGATAAATCTAGCAGGAAACTGGCAAGACGCGCTTCGGCGCTTTTCTTGGCAAGCAGTTGCAATAAATCGTGCTCATTGGCGATCTCTTTCCCGAACAGGCGGTGAAGCTCGTGGTCGAGACCTTGGAAAGTATGACAGAGCTTTTCCAGGCGATGATAGGGAAACGCGCACACACTGGTCGTTTCCAGGGCAACGGCGGCACAGGTGTGTTTTCCCCCTTCGATGGCATCGAAGCCCAGGAGCTCACCTGGCAGAATGAATCGGTGTACCTGCTCCTCGCCACCTTCGGTTGGGATGTAGACCTTGATCGAACCCGAGCGTACAGCGTATAAAGACTTGTGCGGCTCTCCAATTTGGAACAGATGTTCCCCACGGGACATGGGGGATTGTCGATCGATGATCTTCATCAATTGATCGAGCTCCACCGCACTCAGTCCCAGGGGCAGACAAACGTTCGCCATACAGCAGTCCTTGCACGAAACCTGATAGTCGATGAATTTGGCAGCAATATTACGGTCCACGGCTTTGCCTCCTCATAAAAGAGATGCCGAATTCAAGCAGATTTCTTGATCCAGATCAAGGCGGCTTTGCGCCAAGGGCATGCCGGAAGCAAAAAACATACCCGGATCGCGCAAGATTATTGTTTAGCTTCAAGGCGCAATGATGGGTGTATGCCGTGAATTCTGTTGCCGTCATTGCAACGCGCAAGCGGCACAAAAAACCAGTAAGGCCGGTATGTTTTTTCCGTAAGAGCGTGTCTGAAAATTCCGGGTCGTCGCGAGGCGGTAGCCCGATTGGGGTCCCGCAAGGCGCGGAAGGTAAAAAATCGGGGAGTGTAGCGAGCTACATGACGCGATTTTTGACTCTTTCGCAACGCAGCGGGCCACAATTCGG
>JABDQX010000416.1 GCA_013042035.1 Gammaproteobacteria bacterium | reverse complement strand
CAGCACACCAGCGGCTACGGCAGAACCGATAACGCCCGCCACATTGGGCCCCATGGCATGCATGAGAAGGAAGTTATGCGGGTCTTCTTTCTGGGCAACATTATGGACAACACGGGCGGCCATAGGCACAGCGGAAACGCCAGCGGCGCCGATCAATGGATTGATGGGTGTCTTACTGACCTTGTTCAAGAACTTGGCCAGTAATACGCCACAGGCCGTGGCAATAATAAAGGCGGTGATGCCCATGGCGAAAATGCCGAGAGTCTGCCACGTAAGGAAGGTGGCCGCCTGAGTCTTGGCGCCAACCGAGATACCCAACATGATGGTAACAACGTCAATGAGGGCATTCTGCGCCGTTTTGGAAAGACGGTCCGTAACCAGACTTTCCTTCAGGAGGTTCCCAAAGAACAGCATCCCAAGCAACGGCAGGGCGGCAGGTGTAATAAACGCGGTCAGCAAGAGACCTACGATGGGAAAGATAATGCGGGTCTTGCGAGAAACATCGGTAGGAGCCTCCATCCGAATAAGGCGCTCTTCCTTGGTGGTCAGCGCCTTCATGATGGGCGGCTGAATGATCGGCACCATGGCCATGTAGCTGTAGGCGGCAAGCGCAACGGCACCCAGCAGATCTGGAGCAAGCGCCGAGCACACGAAAATGGAAGTCGGCCCATCAGCGCCCCCGATGATACCGATGGAGGCGGCCTCTTTGAGATCAAAACCGAGCAGAAGCGCGCCGAGCAGCGCCCCAAAGATACCAATCTGAGCGGATGCCCCCAGAAGAAGGGTTTTGGGATTGCTCAACATGGGACCAAAATCGGTAAGTGCGCCGACTCCGAGAAAAATAAGGGGAGGAAATATACCGAGTGCTACGCCCTGGAAGAGCAAATAGAAGAAACCGGCGTTCTTAACTTCCTGATTCTCCGGTCGGACAATGATTGGATAGCGCCCATCCTGGGCCTGTTTTTCTGCGAATATACGCCGCCCCTGCCCCATATCAATAATAGAAGGGCCTTCGACACTACCCGAGTAGGTGAGTTTAACGTGGTGATTGACGATGATGGTTTTACCAAGCATCCAGTGCTCTTCTTCAATTGCGTGCGTCTGAGCATCATGCTTATCTTTCAACGCCCACCTTTCAGACTCCTGTCTATCTTGCAACGCCTGCTTTGCACCGTCTTCTACAGTTCGCTTCTCCGTTTGCTGCTTTTCTTCCAGACCAAGCTTCTCAGCATGCTGCTTTTCTTCCAGGCTTCGTTCTTCAGCATGTTGCATCTCAAGATCGCGCTTTCCGTCCTGACTCACGCGGGGAGTACTCGACTCCAGCGATATAACAGAGCCATCAATTTCTCGTTTGACGACTTTGTAGTAATGCAGGTCGGATTCACTGGCGGGGCCATCGTACACGCCAAGACTCAGCTTCCCGGCGTCATAGGGGACATTGCCAATGAGAATCCCAAAACCGATGGGAACAAGCAATAGCGGTTCGAATCGTTTGGCAACGGCCAGATAAATGAAGAGAAAACCGAGGAGGAGCATCACCCCGTTTTCCCATTGGAATTGGCCGAAGCCGGATTGATTCAGGAATTCTAGAACAGTCTCATACATGGATGTCGCGCCCACATGAGTATGCGTTGGCAAACAAAAGCTGGAAACTTTGTTTTCCGGTATGGCGAGTATTTCTTAATCGCCGCTGATAATGATGCCGAAGTTTATCGGCACCATTATTCAAATTCGATCAGAAGCTGTCCCTGGCTGACCGCATCTCCTTCAGCAACCGGAATGTTTTTAACGGTTCCGGCCATGGTAGAGACGACATTGGTTTCCATTTTCATGGCTTCCAGAATCAACAGATCCTGGTTTGCCTCAACAACATCTCCAACCTTTACCAACACCTTCCATACCGTGCCGGAAAGAGGACATGCGATGGTTTTTTCACCATCGGCAGCGGCAGATGATGCTGCCGGCTTTGCTGGCGATGCCGGTTTTCGCGCCGAGGAGGCCGCCGGGGCACTTGGTGCTTTCGGAGCAGAGCCTGACGCTCCTGAAGGTGGAGCGGCCTCACCTTCGTCGACGAATTCAACATCAAGTTCGTAGGTAACGCCTTCGAGTGTAATCTTAAGTTTCATGGCTACCGATTCTGATAGAGTGGTGTTAAAGGGAAAGGTTATTCTTTTTTATAACGGTCGTAATTTCGGGCCGGATCTTTGAAAACAATCTGTTCTCAGAATCAAAGAACATGGCCCATTCGAGGCACATTACTCAGAGAGATTCTACGTGGTCGGTTCGCCCAGCGGCCGCCCACCCTGCAGGCGCATGCCGATGAGTTATGAAACGCACACGACGTATTCGCACAGGTCGCTTGACGGCTACCGTTGCAGCCGCAGAAAGCAATACAAGGATATGTTTATCGACGCCGGAATACGCCACGTCGGGAAGCGAACCCGCCCCGGCTGCCGGAACCGGCGGTTTTTCCCGCGCAAACCAGCCGATGAGGACAACCATTATCCCCGTGACAATGAGCGCAATGAACACGGCACTCACCCCGACAACAAAGAGGCTCAGTCCTTCTTGTAGCTCAGACATGATCTGTTATCTTTTATTAAAACTGTATTGGGTCAAGGATATTCGACCGGCTTCAGAGGGGAATATTCCCATGTTTCTTGGCGGGCCTGCTTTCTCGCTTGCTGGCAAGGGCCTCCAACGACTGGGCCAGAAACAGGCGAGTCTCTGCCGGTTCAATTACATCATCCACCAACCGCCGTGCTGCCGCCACATAAGGCGTGGCAAACTGTGCGCGGTAGTGATCGATGAGTTCTTTGCGCCGGACATCCGGCTCCTCGGCTTCTTCAATCTCTTTGCGGAAAACGATGCTCGCGGCGCCCTCCGCCCCCATGACGGCAACCTCCGCACTGGGCCAGGCCGCGACGCGATCCGCCCCCAGATCCTTGCCGCACATGGCAAGATACGAACCACCATACGCTTTACGAACAATGACCGTAATTTTGGGAACCGTGCACTGAGAGTAGGCGAACAGCATCTTGGCGCCATGACGGATAATACCGTTATGTTCCTGATGAATGCCCGGCAGGAAACCCGGCACGTCGACAAAAGTCACAACGGGAATATTGAACGCGTTGCAGAACCGGATAAAGCGGGCCGATTTGTCTGAACTGTTGATATCGACACATCCCGCCATAAACTTGGGCTGATTGGCGATGATGCCAACGGTGCGCCCCATAATGCGGGAAAAACCGATGGTAATGTTCTGGGCGAAATGTTCCTGCACTTCCATGAAGTCGGCATTATCCACGACGCGCCGGATGATAT
>JABDQX010000413.1 GCA_013042035.1 Gammaproteobacteria bacterium | reverse complement strand
CATAGACCACTGAGTGTTTGGATATTATGCCTGTATTTCATGGGGTTGAATTTATCAAACGTAACTTCTCATTAAGTCCCGGCAGCTTATAATTCAATGGGTTACGACGCGATTCTTGAGCAGAGTCAGTAGTAAATCTAATATGCCTAAAAAATGAGATGTAATAAAAATCAATGCGTTAAAGAAATCGTGTTCCAGAAGTTACATTTTTAGCCTTCTTCTTTCGCCATGTAACCCATTGATTTTTATTGTTGCCGGGACTTAATGAGAAGTTACTCTAAACTGCCAGAAGATACTGATTTCCCATTAGGAGAAAAATTTCAGATGAAAGAGTTCGAAATAAACGCCAATATCCGCAACGAAACAGGATCGCGCGCAAGTCGCCGAATGCGTCGTGGCAACAACGTTCCGGCCGTGCTTTACGGCGCTAAGAAGGATCCCGTCTCGCTTTTCGTCGATGCTAACGAGTTGAAGAAAAAACTCGATAACGAGTCATTCGGCTTCAGCATTCTTAGCTTGAACGTGGAGGATAAAAAGGAGCCTGCCATCCTGAAGGCGGTTCAACGCCATCCCGTCAGCTCCCGTATTGTTCACCTGGATTTCCAGCGTATCAGCGAGGCCAGCCAAATTCAGTTGCGCATACCACTTCACTTCATCAATGAAGAGGCATCTCCCGCAAAACAAATGGGCCTGGGGATCAACCGGTTAATCACCGAAGTGGAGATAAGTTGCTTGCCTAGGGATTTACCGGAAGCCATTATCGTGGATATGTCGAATATGGCGCCCGGGCAGAATCTGCATTTGTCTGAGTTGATACTTCCGGAAGGTGCCGTGCTCACGGCCTTGTCACACGGCACGGATCAGGCCGTTGCGACTGTATTCACGCCGCGGGAAATGTCGGGAACCGAGGAAACCGGGGTAGTCGAGGAAACGGGAGAAGAGGGTACGGAAGATTCGTAGCATACCTGCAAAATAGGATAGCGTCTTGCCATTGCCCATACGTTTGATCGTCGGGCTCGGGAACCCGGGGCCGCGTTATGCCATGACGCGTCACAATGCGGGTTTTTGGTTTGTGGACGAACTGGCATATCGTTTCCAGCAGACGTTTCGAGTTGCCGCCGGATTCTTTGGACAAGCGTGCCGCATCGAGGAAGGGAATATACACTGCCGCCTCTTCAAGCCCGCCACCTTCATGAATGAAAGCGGTCTGGCCGTGGCAGCGCTTTTCCGCTATTATCGCTACGCGCCCGAACAGTTGCTGGTGGTTCACGATGAACTCGATTTACCCCCGGGAACCGTACGCCTCAAACAAGGCGGGGGGCATGGTGGGCATAATGGCCTGCGTGATATTATCGCGCACATTGATACCCGCGATTTCAATCGGTTGCGTATTGGTGTCGGCCATCCGGGTCATCGCGACGATGTGGTCGGTTATGTTCTACGCTCTGCTCCGAAGGAGGAGCAAACCCTCATCGAACAGGCGATCGCGCGCGCGTACGGGGAATTCCCCGCCCTTATCGGGGGTGATCTGGCGCGTACAATGAACTCGCTTCACGCATGATTTTACGCTGTAAAATTATCGGCTACGTAGCTCAGTTGGTCAGAGCGCGGCACTCATAATGCTGAGGTCGGTGGTTCAAGTCCACCCGTAGCCACCAAATCTTGCACGCAACGAGCACGGTCTTTTAAGGGACCAACGCTTGATTAGGCCTATTCAAAAAACCTCCTCGTCAAACACATTCACAGACCGTGGCGCTCAAAACTGATCCGCCGCGTCCGAATATATCCCCGACTACTCGAGTAACAATACACCATGTATCAGATCGTAAAACGTGATCAATTTGGCCCCGCGACCTACCTTTGGGAAGTGATGGCCCCCCATGTTGCCAACGCTTGTTTGCCCGGCCATTTTCTGATGGTCCGGATGAATGAAACGGGAGAACGCATCCCGCTGACGGTGGCCGATTATGACCGGGAACGGGGTACCGTAACGGTGGTTATCCAGGCGGTGGGAAAGACCACCTTCCAGATGATGGACCTGAAAGAGGGAGATTCCGTTCTCGACTTTATTGGCCCCCTGGGCGTGGCTTCCCATTTGGAAAAACGAACCAAGGCGGTGCTTGTGGGGGGAGGACTTGGGGTTGCGCCCGTCTACCCGCAGTTGCGGCGCCACAAGGAACTGGGCACTCACACGATCTCGATCATCGGTTTTCGCAATAAGGAGCTGATGTTTTGGGATGACAGGTTCCGCCGCCAGTCGGACGAGTTTCTGGTGGCGACCGACGATGGCTCTTTTGGTACCAAGGGATTCGTCACGACGGTTCTCGACGAGGTACTGAAGGCCCACGACGATATCGAAGAGGTCATCGCTATCGGGCCCATTCCCATGATGAAGGCCTGCGCCGAGCTCACCCGTGCCCATGGTATCCGAACCATCGTCAGTCTCAATTCCATCATGGTCGATGGAACGGGCATGTGCGGCTCTTGCCGAGTAACGCTCGGGGACGAGATGAAGTTTGCCTGCGTGGACGGGCCGGATTTCGACGGACACCAGGTGGACTTCGACGAACTGATGCTGCGGCAAAGGCGCTTCGAGCCCGAAGAACAGGAAGCCATGAGCCGCTATCGGGCGGAGCGTGAACGGTTAATCTCCCTCGGTGCGGGTGGCGAGAATCCCGCTCTTGTCCCCGCGCGCTCGCGTCATGGAGGGAAAGGGGTCGTGCTGGTCCCAGTCCCCGATGCGTTGCCGCCTTCCGACGCGCCGAAAAAAACCAAAAGGGTGCAGGATCTCGCCCCCACCAAGACAGACATGCCGGTGCAGACGCCGGCGGAAAGAGTCCGAAATTTCGATGAAGTGGCCATCGGTTACACCCTGGAGATGGCCCTCGAAGAGGCCGAGCGCTGCATCATTTGTAAAAAACCGCGCTGCGTTCCCGGATGCCCTGTTGGAATCGACATACCGGCATTCATCGACGCAATCATCAAAAGGAATTTCAAGGAATCCTACCGTGTCCTGAAGGATGCCAACGCGATGCCGGCCGTTTGCGGCCGCGTCTGTCCCCAGGAGGTGCAGTGCGAGGCCGGTTGCGTCATCGGCAAAAAAATAGAACCGGTCGCCATTGGCCGGCTGGAACGGTTTATCGCCGATTTCGCCGTGGGCCGGGGTTGGGATGAATCACCCGAAATCGCATCCAGTGGCCAGCGGGCCGCCATTGTGGGCGCCGGTCCCGCCGGATTGGCTTGTGCTGGTGATCTGATCAAGGCCGGTGTGGCGGTGACGGTTTATGAGGCCTTGCATGTGGCCGGTGGGGTCTTGAAATACGGTATCCCCGAGTTTCGCTTGCCCAATGACACCATCGATATCGAGGTGGCAGCCCTGGCCCGGCTGGGCGTGAAATTCGAGCTCGACACCATCATTGGCAAGCTGTTCACGATTCCACAGTTGATGACGGACATGGGTTACGATGTCGTTTTCGTGGGAACGGGCGCTGGCAGTCCAAAATTCATGGGCATCCCGGGAGAGGCGTTCAATGGCGTGGTATCGGCCAACGAATTCCTGACGCGGGTGAATCTGATGCAGGGCTTTCAACAACCCCTCTACGATACACCTGTCGGCATGGGAAAACGGATCGCCGTCATCGGTGCCGGTAACACCGCCATGGATGCCTGCCGCGTGGCGCTTCGGATGGGGGCGGAATCCGTTAACCTCGTCTACCGCCGAACCATCGCCGAATCACCCGCCCGGGCCGAGGAACTCCATCACGCCATCGAAGAGGGTGTCGAATGTCACTGGCTTACCAATCCGGTGGGCATTCTCGGTAATGAGAATGGCTGGGTCACGGGCATGGAAGTTATCCAAATGGAGCTTGGCGAACCCGATGAATCGGGTCGGCGGCGACCCGTGGTAAAACCGGGCACCGAACATACCCTGGATGTGGATATGGTCATTTATGCCCTTGGCACCTCCGCCAATCCCGTCATCGCCCAGAGTACGCCCGGACTCGAAACCAATCGCTGGGGGTATATTGAGGCGGATCCGGAGACGGGAATGACCTCCGTCGAGGGCGTGTTCGCCGGTGGGGATATCGTCACGGGCTCCGCCACGGTCATCCTCGCCATGGGTGCCGGGCGCCGCGCCGCGCGGGAGATGCTGAAGTATCTGGGGGTCGGTGGTGGTTAGGAACTGTAGCAAGATATTCTGACCGAATTCTGAATAGCTCGACAGAAGACGCTGTAAGCGGTTGATTCAGGAATAGTAATGAAACCAACTGTTTACATAGAGGCATCGATAAAGTTATAGCAGGTCGCATAAAGTGATGGAAGGCGGCTTTCGCAAGTAAGATTCCGAGGAGTACTTCATGTCACAAGCTGTCAAACTCTCTGAAGAGCTGGTCACATCAGCTAAAATCCACGGTGCGGCGCAGAAACGTTCGATACCCAGGCAGATCGAATACTGGGCGCTGATAGGCAGGATCGCTGAGGAGAATCCGGATCTTCCTCCGGACTTTGCCCTCAATACGCGCCTGGCAAAAGCCGAGGCCGAGGCTGGAGATGTAGAAGAGTACACCTTCGGGTGAAGATTTTTGCTACCGGACGCTTCAATCGCATTGTTAAAAAACTCCCGGCCAACGAAAAACAATAGGAGAATTCATCATGGCATCTAAATGCCCCAAGTGTCACCAGTTCCTCGACGAGGATGCCATCTGCTGTGCGGATGTGAAATACACCTGGAAATGCCAGAGCTGCGGAAAACTCACGACAGGCTTCGTGGCGCCTTATGGCCGTTGTTTCCTTTGCGGTGGACAGAACCGGGTGGTTGAGGGATACCACGGGGATCGGCCGGAGATGGTCACTGTCGTCAAGGAAGCCATGCAGTACGAGCTCGACATGTATCATTTTTACCGACTTGCCCTGGAGCGGACCGACAACGAGGCGTTGCGGGAGACTATCGAGGATCTGTATCTGAAGGAAAAAGATCATCTCGACGAGTTGGAAGAAAAATACCACGTTCACCTGGATTCGGAATTACGTTTGCCCACGGGTGAACAAAATGCGGTGATGGCCGATTGGCTTTTCGAAGGAATGGATTTCCAGGCAGAAGATCACCCGGCCAGGATCTACGACAAGGCCCTTGAGATGGAGCGCCGCACACGGGACTTCTTCAACGCCCGCGCCGAAGAATTTCCACCGGGTGGGCAGCGGGAGATCTACCGGGAACTGGCGGCCGAAGAAGAGGAACACATCGCGCTGCTTGAGACCGAAAAAGCTCACAGGCTGTGAAATTCACCATCGAGCAAGTTCGTTCGAGGTATAAATATATACCTCGAACGGACCGCTCCGCTTGCCTGATCCACCGGGATTTATGCAGGCTCCACCTTCACCGCATTCTTTTTGAAATCGGTTTCCTTGGAGATGGGGCAGGTGGCGTCCAGGGTGAGCTTGTTTACCAAGCGCCCCGCGTCGAACCAAGGCACGAATACCATGCCGCGGGGCATTTTATTGCGGCCACGGGTCTCTACCCTGGCGGTGATCTCGCCGCGCCGGGAAACCACCTTGCAGTTCATCC
>JABDQX010000400.1 GCA_013042035.1 Gammaproteobacteria bacterium | reverse complement strand
GGTGGGAAGGTAATTGCCAATAATCCTCCCAGCAAGCCTGCTGCCCCTCCCATGCCAAGCCCTTCTTCAATGCCATGTGCAAACTCACTCTTTTGAAGAAATGACGCCTCATGGAGGCCATTTAGTGGTGTAAAATGATTACCGATCACGTGGGTATGAGACTCGGTAATTCCCATCTTTTTTATATCGTCGACAATCGCTCTACATGTAGCGACGTCCGGAACGAGAAAATAAAGTCGTTTACTCATAGTCGTTCATAACTATATTGAAATTGGTAGGAAGTGATATCTTTACGAATATCCCCAGTATTTTTACAGTAAAATAGACCGCTATCAATGATCTAAAAGAGAGGTTTGCTATGACCGATAATGCCCATGGTCCCAGGGACAGATATTTCGTGCCTTTACGCATTGCCGTGCTGACAATTTCCGATTCCCGTACCGAGGAAACGGATACGTCGGGGAAACTCCTGGTAGACCGATTGACAGAAAAAGGGCACCTCCTTGCGGAAAAACACATCGTCAAGGATAACATATACGAAATTCGGGCCATTCTATCCGGATGGATTGCCGATCCGGAAGTGCAGGCAGTAGTAACAACGGGTGGAACAGGGTTAACGTCACGTGACGGAACACCGGAAGCGGTTGCTCCACTACTCGACAAGGAAGTTATGGGATTTGGAGAAATTTTCCGTGCAGTTTCCTTCGAGGAAATCAAGACCGCCACATTGCAGTCCCGCGCACTGGCGGGAATTGCAAATGGCACCTATATCTTCTGCCTCCCAGGATCGAGGGGTGCCTGTAGAACCGGTTGGGACAAGCTTATCGATGCGCAATTAGACTACCGAACGCAACCTTGCAACTTTGTCGAGTTGATGCCGCAAATAAAGCGTGAAGAATGAAATTTGCAGTGTGAAGTGTGAAGAGCCTTCCCCGTTTCAAGCTTCACCCTTCACATTTCGATCCCACGTTCCACTTTTGCCACCGGATTTATGCAGCACCTTGATACCGGTAATCTCCATACCGCGCTCCACCGCCTTTCCCATATCGTAAAGCGTGAGTAACGCAACGCTCACCGCCATCAATGCCTCCAGTTCCACCCCCGTTCTTCCATTGCACCGAGCCTCGGCCAAAACACGGACTCTACTGTTCTCCTCATCGGGCTCCAACGCCAAAGAAACGTTATCCAGATTCAGATTGTGACACAGCGGAATGAGATCAGATGTCTTTTTGGCGCCCATAATACCCGCCAACCTGGCAACCTCATAGGCATTGCCTTTTTTCATTGTGGTAAGCTGCCGAATCAGATCGGTCGGCATGGTAATAAAGCCTTCGGCCTGGGCAACGCGTGCGGTTATCGCTTTGGCCCCCACATCTACCATGCGGGCTTCGCCTTTTTCATTCAGGTGGGTCAGTTTCTGGGGTTGCATTGGATATTCGGTAAACGTTGGTTTTTAGGGAGCGTGGTTAGGTCGGAGTTTGCCCATGGCTTGCGTGGCGCATACGTGTAATGGAATTTGAAACCGTGCGGATCGAGTTTGACGGTACACCAGGAGTGCGAATCAATCAGAGAGGTCAAATAGCTGGCCAACTACGCAAGATTGCACGGACGTAGGCATCAATTGCTTCCGATTGTAGACATTTGAGCCTTGGATGCTTGGGATGGGTTTGAAATTGGCGCTTGGAACGTGTCCCGCTTGCGGAAAATTATTCGGATAGCAGCCAGTCCCTTACCACACCGATCTGATCCTCCGGCATCAGGGTCGGCACGTGCCCTACTCCCTCGAATTCCACAAGCTCGGCTTTGGGGCCACAGTTTTGCATCTCACGAGCGGTTTCCGGCAGAAGCACGTCAGAATCGGCCCCCCGGAGCAAAAGTGTCCGGCAGCCCACTGCATGATAAACAGGAAACAGATCCACGTCCTCCAACGGCTCTTTCTTCAAGGGCCAGTTGATATTGGGGTCGTAGTTCAACGTGAATTTGCCATCTTCCGTGCGGCGAGAGTAAAAACGCGCAACATGCTCCCACTGTTCTTCGGTGAGTTTTCCGAAAGGCGCGTTGATCTGCCGTACATAGCGCTCGAATTCTTCCAGGTTATCGAAGCGCGGATCCGTACCAACATATTTAGCGATACGCCGTAGCGCATTTTTTGAAATAAATGGGCCGACATCATTGAGCACCAGCCTGCGAATCGGGGTATTCGGCATGGCGGCGAGAACAGTACCGATCATCCCACCCATGGAAGTGCCGACCCAATCCAATGTATCAACCCGCAAGCGCGCGATCAGCGCCGCCATATCCGCGCAGTAGACTGGATAGTCGTAATCCTCCTTGGCATCAAACCAATCACTCTTGCCGCGGCCCGGTATATCCGGGCAGATCACCCGGTACTCATCCATCATGGCCTTCGCAAAATAATCGAAATCCCGACCGTTTCGCGTCATTCCATGAACACACAACAAAATCCGATCGTTATCCGGATCACCCCATTCGTAATAAACGATGCGGTGAAAGCCATGGGGGCCCAGGCCCATGAAGTACCGTTCGGAGAAATCTTGTTCAAAAAAATCCTTCATGACACATCAGTCAGCGCTAATACCCGTCAGGCTTTGCCACTTGCCGAGCCAATATTCCCTTTTTTTGTCCACTTTATCGCGTTGATAGTTAGCGGCCGCCTCGATTTCACGTTCGTCCACACCAAGTGCGTCAGCCAGCTTCCAACAGTGGTATGGATCCATAATTGCCCGATGGTGACGCCAATTGCTGACTAATTGACGACTGACGCCGAGATGTTTTGATAATTGATAATCGGAACTCAGATTTTCCTGCTTCATCAGTTGGTCGAGATAGTCCAGCGGGGATTTTATGATGTGTGCGGATTCGGTCATGGTTGTTTACCCTTATTATTCTGATTCTGATGAGCCTTACAAAAAGACGTATTTTTACGTTGACGTCACTTTGGCAATTAAGCCATACCTTGACACTTTGGGTCAAGCGTATATTTTTCAGTAAGCTCATTACTGAAAAATTATTTTTGATCGAGATGATGTCGTGAAATTTACCGATACAACATCCGGCTTGCCAATGGTGCCTCTCCAAGGTATCCCCGCAGGATCGTTCGCATCAGGTGTTTGGCCTCTCGGAGCTGCTCCGATCCCTGCAAGGTTTCCCGTCCGAGGGCGATGAGTGTACCGCCGCGCACGGTAATGGCGAAATCCCCTGATATGCATGGAGCACCATGATCTTCGACAAATCCCCGGCCTGGTTGATATCGATAGCTCTTTTCATGCTCGACGGGCCGACCCGTTTCGGCATCCTGATCCAACGAAAGACCATAACCGATGGCCGCGAGCAAACGTTTTTCGAAAATGCGAAGCGCGGGCTCTTCCTGCCCTGGCACAGGGATGCGTTTCAATACCTGGCGATAGTCTTCGAAAATGTCGGGCGAAGGGTCATGACGGCGCAAAAGCCGTAACAATAGCTCATTGACATAAAACCCGCTTTTGACGGACCAGATGCGCGGCGAACATACCGAATCGTCGGGTTCGGCCACAGTGAGGGTGAAAAGCTCCCCGGAACCACGCCATGACAATAGTAATGGTCGAAACGGTTCCAGCACGGGGGCAAGCGGTATTTTCCCGCGCCGCGCACCCTTTGCCACCAAACCGACCCGCCCGGATTTCGCCGTAAAGGCCTCCACCAACAGGCTGGTCTCCCGATAGGGGCGTCGATTCAGGACGAAGGCGGGTTCGAGCGTTGGGTGATGATTGACATTCATCCGAGAGGGCGTTCTTAAAATTCCAATTTCTCCGCCTTTATCAAGACCGGGCGCAATATGCCCCGCCATAGCTCATACCCACGTCGATTCATATGCAGGTTATCCTCCTCAAAAATATCCCCACGGGGCTTCCCTTCTTCATCCAGCATGCCCGAAGCTACATCGACAAAAGTCAGCCGTTTATCCCGTGCGCATTCTGCCGCAATCAGGTCATTGGCCGCTTTCATCTTCGACCACAAAGGCCATCGGCTGATGCTCGGCTTGATGGACAGGAAATAGATCCGGCACTCAGGCAACACCTTATGCACCTTGCCGACGAATACACGGAAGGCATCAGCGATCTTCGCGGGCGAAATTCCCTGCGCCACATCATTGTCACCCTCGTAAACGACAACCGCCTGCGGCCTGTAGGGAAGCACGATGCGATCCGCGTAGTACAGCAGATCGTTCATGTTACTGCCCCCGAATCCACGCGGAATCACGGTCATCGGAGACATATCCTGTTTTATCGAGCCGTGCCAGCCACGTATGCTCGAGCTTCCGACAACAACGATTGCATTCTCCGGTGGGGGCTGCTTCTCATCCGCAGCTTCGAAACTCCGTATTGCCGGTTCAAATCGCTTGGGACTGCCATATGTCCCGCCATCGCCCGGCTCGGAGTCCTGCGCGAAGCCGGACAGGTTCACAAAACCAACGGCGAACACCATAAAAAACATCAGTATCGTTACTCTCGTTTTCATAATCCCCTCTCCCATATCTGGAGAAACATTATCGTTGGAGACTCTTCCCACCCTGCGGGGTAGGGTTACCGATACATTCCGACGAAGTCGAAATTTATTTCGTCAGTCTGCTTATTTCATCCCGGAATAGTTGCAGGCTGGTATTAATTTGATGCATGACCCTCTCGCGGTTGAAACGCGGTTCATGGATAAACCGGTAAGCGACCATCTCTGGGGAAAGCAGGTCATAGATTTTGCGCCATTCGCCCTCTACCCGCACACTGAGTTTGGGGTTGATGATGTAGTTTCCTCTTTTTACGCGCAAAAAGAGTTTCCGGTTGTATCTGTCCTGACCATCGACTTCGTTTTTGGACAGGATACTGGAAATATAGGGGCGCTTCTTTCTTCTGTCCGGCACTAAACGATTTGGGAATTTGGCCAACACCTCTACAAAATCGCCACTTTCGATGGCATTGTCCATTGGCACCTTCTGTCCCAGGCGGGTATAGAACATGACCATCATCAGGCTCAGCATAAGAAATTCCATCAGGTGATTATCGAGCTTTACCAGCTTCCCATCCACCTGGATAGAAATGCTGTCGGGGCTTAGCTTTTCGTAGATGGCGGCGAGTTTTCTGGCGGCATACTTTTCATCCCTGCAGGCCTCATCCAGGGCAATGAGAAAGGCATTGAAACCGGCATTGTCGACCTTTTCCGTGTCGGCGTCGCGCTCCATAAGTTCATCGACAAGCCCCGCATTGCCCAGCCGGGATGCGATCATCAATGGGGTTTGATTGAAGAGATTACGAAAATCCGCGCCGTACTCATCGCACTGACGCAAAACGGCGCCGGAATGCTTGAGGGTGTAGGCCATGTAGTGTTTCTTTTCCAGCGCCTTGAGGCCTTTTTCCGGATGTTTTGCCGGCTCGAATCTGTTTTTTACCAGGGCGTTCAGACAATTCCGATCGTTGTAGACCAAGGCGTATTCGAACAACGCCAGTTTGGCCTTTCGGTTGCCGTCTTCCAAGGCCTGCCGTTCCAGTTTTGCCAGCGCATCACCTGCCAATACCTGCCACGGAACCGCTTTTTGTTTGAGGATTTGCGTACGGATCTCGTCGGCCTGTTCCTGTTTGCCCTGTAACTCCAGCTTATGCGCCTCGGCGCGCCACTCTTCCAGACTCGAACCGTATTCATCAAGATCCAGCCGGTCCTCGACCACCTGTAGCCCAAGCAGGTCGAACAGCCGTTGCCCGGTATTGGTTTCGATCATGTAGATGTTCTTCACCGCCCGGGTGATGGCGACGTACAGGGCGTTGACGTAGAACTTGTAGATCTCCAGTGATTTATCGCTTTTATCCCTGCCACGGGCAAAGCTCAGTTCATCGGTGACGAGATCCGCCTGGTCGACGCCCTGGGTGATTTCCCTAAAACGGGATTCATCGGCGGATACCAGGTTGTAGAGGATAATATTCTCGTATTCCAGGCCCTTGGCCTCCTGGATGGAAAAAACCAACGGTGTCCTGAAATGGGCCTTGGCCGGACCCTTTTGGTCCGGGTGCATGACGATGACCGCAAAACGGGTGGAGGTTCGGGTCTTGGTGTCGATCTCGCGCCGGATAGCATCATCGTCCGGCAGAAGCACAACGACACCCCGGCTGTCGGAATTGCTGTAAACGAGATAATTACTCTCTTTATCCACCGAGCCGAACCGGGCATTTTTGATCTTCAGGATGCGATTGGCGACCTCCGTGACCTCGACGGAATTTCGATAATTGGTATTGAGGATACGGATTAGTTCCGCGGGCGCATCCTGTCCTTCCTGACAATAAAAGTAGCTTTTCAGCTTGGACCAGGAAAAGAAATTGGGATGAACAATCTGGTTGGAATCGCCACACAACAGGAAGTCTTGCGGCTGGCGGAGTGATTTAAGGATAAGCTGAATCTGGATATTGGTCAGATCCTGCACCTCGTCCACCACCAGGAAATCGTACTGGGGCGCCACCTTGTCCATGTACTGGTAGCTAAGGATGTTGGCGTCATAGCGATCATTGTCCTTCATATAGGCCAGATACCGCAGGAACACTTCGTAGACCTGCTCTCTCTCATGGCCGAAGAATAAGGACTGCTTGATGCCGAGCGACAGATATTCCTCCCGGCTCAAATAGGGGCTGTCCGATTCCGTGACGGCTCCCGTCAACACGCCCCGAAACTCTTCGAACAGTTGATGGGAATCACGCAGCGCCTTGGTGACCCGTTGGCG
>JABDQX010000388.1 GCA_013042035.1 Gammaproteobacteria bacterium | reverse complement strand
GCGACGACAACGTGATTCGTTATAAGTGGGATAACCTTTTTCGTCTTCGTTAATGGCGCCAAAGGGACATTCAACGGTACACCGCTTGCACTGTGTGCAACCTTCTTTACGGAAAAGAGGGAAGCTGAGATCCCCGGAGCGAGGATGGGCGGCGCGACCGGCGCCGGCATTTTCTACAGCCTGGATGGCCTTGAGCGTGGCCCCGGTGGCGTCTTCGATGGCCTGCGTCATATCCATAGGACGGCGAACCGGCCCTGCGGTATAGATTCCGGTGCGGCGAGTCTCGTAGGGGAAACAGATGAAGTGAGAATCGGTGAATCCGTGGACAAGCTGAGGGATGTCCGGACCCTGACGATAATCGAGATTGAGAACAGATTTCTCCATAATCTCGACCTTGAGCGCGGCCTCTTCGGCCTTTAGCTGCTCCTCACTCTTTTCTTTTTCGGCCTTTTCCTGCTCTTCAGTCAACGCTGGCGCGACTAACTCGATATCGACCCCGGCGTTGGGCACCATTCCGGTGGCGAGCACGACGAGATCGGCTTGTATGCTGGAGTCTTCGTCGAGGATTAGATCTTTGAATTTGACGGTGAGCCCGCCACTACCCGGCGCTACCTCGCTGACGATACCCTTGCTGAAGGTGACGCCTTTTTCCTGCCCATTGCGGTAGAAGTCTTCGCCACCGGCGCCAGGCGTACGCAGATCGGTGAACAAGACCACCGTGTTGGCATCGGCATTGGCCTGCTTGATGTACATGGCCTGCTTGATGCTGGTAATACAGCAGTGACCGGAACAATAGGAGAGATGGCCTTCTTTGTCGCTGCGCTGTCCGGCACATTGGACAAAAACGACATCCTTGACTTCTTTTCCATCGGAGGGACGTTTGATCACGCCCCCATCGGTTGCCTTGACAAGGGCTTCGAATCCGGCCTGATCGACGACATCGGGGCTTTTGCCGAAACCGAATTCGGGAAGCTTGTTTGCATCGAACAGCGTGAAACCACTTGCCTGAATGATAGCGCCGAAAGTCGCGTTGGTAGTCGATCCGCCTTCGGCTGTAATGTCGGCGGAGAATTGCCCCGGAGCGCCGGCAATCTTGGTCGTGGCGGAATTGAGGTGAACGGTAATGTTGGAATCGGCCTCGACAGCCGCAATGAGATCGGCAATACCGGTTTCCTGAGGATCGGCAAAGGGATAGCGATTGGGAACCCGCCGATGAAGCTTCGCGGCCCATCCACCGAGATTTCCAGATTTTTCGACGATGGTTGAAGGATAACCGGCCTTGGATGCCTCGACCGCCGCCGTCAACCCGGTAACGCCCCCACCGACGATCAGGAGATCTTTGGTGGTAACCGCCTCGGGATTGGATCCGGGGAGGGACATATACTTGGCCTCGGCACAGCCCATACGTATGTAATCCGCCGCCATTTCCTGGGTGGTTTCGCGAGAATCATCGTCATCCGGACGGATCCAAATAACACCCTCGCGCAGATTTGCGCGAGAGATGGTTACGTTTTGGAAATTGAAGGCATCTGTTTTCGCCCGGCGCGAACAGGCACCGATCACCACCCGGTTTATTTCACCGGCGTCGATGTCGGCCTGGATGGTTTTAACTCCATCCGCATTGCAGAGGAAGTCATGTTGTTTGACCACGCTAGCCTTGCCTTCGCGGCTCGCGATCGTCTCGAGCTGATCTGTATCCAAACGCTCACCGAGCCCGCAACCCTTGCAGATGTAAGCGCCAATCTTCGCGTCGTTTGCCACTGTTTTAGTCCCCTGTCTTACAGATTTCTTACAAATTTGCCTTTACACAAATTACGTATGAATTATCTTTAGCCTAAATCCCGATTTTTCCGGCACCACTTTTTCTGTAGAAGCGTCACTTCTCCGTAGCGGCGACCCGATTTACCACCTGGATGGCCCGCAACGTACTTGCCGTCGCGCTTTGAACGGCTCGATTGACATCCAGGGCATCCGAGGCGCAACCAGCGGCGAATATACCACCGTTCTTCTCGTCGACCTCTATAAAGCCGTTGGGATTTACGGCCAATTCCACAGGCAAACCGTCTTTATTGTTCGGCTCCATGCCAACAGCCAAGACCACCAGATCGTAACTGTTGCTGTATCGCTTGTAGCCTTCGGTATTTACACC
>JABDQX010000026.1 GCA_013042035.1 Gammaproteobacteria bacterium | reverse complement strand
CGCCGGTAACGTTACGGAATCGATCTGTTTTCAGTGTGTCGAGACTGACGTTGATCCGACTGACTCCCGCCCGGTACAACGGTTCGGCATACCTGACCAATAAACTCGCATTTGTGCTGAGCGATAAATCGTGAACCTTCGGTAATGCCGATAACCGCGCCGCGAGATCGGTAATGCCTTTGCGGACCAGTGGTTCACCGCCGGTAATACGAAACCGGCTGACGCCAAGCTCGGAAAACACGCGCACGATGCGCTCGATCTCATCGAAACGTAACCAGTTTGCCGGTGGTTCAAAATCGCGAGAACCCTCGGGAAGGCAATAAAAACAGCGATAGTTGCATTTGTCGGTAACCGACAGGCGAACGTATTCGATGCGTCTGCCAAACGGATCGATGAGTTGCCTGGGTTTATCCATCATTAACCCCCGGCAACCGGTGGCCAGACCGCCAACGTTTCGCCCGATTCGAGTGCTCGGTTATCGATGTCCTGGGGAAACTGATGAATACCATCAATAAACACCAGTTTCACCAATTCACGAGGAACCCCGACTTTGCCAAGAACAGCGGCGATTGTCATCCCCTCGGAAATATCCAATTCAGCAATATTTTGTTTGGCCCCCGGGGGAAGATATTGGCCGAGACTCGCGAAAAGCTTGAGCTTGATTCTCATCATTCTTTAATGACCACCTCCTCTGGCGATCAATAAGAAGTTGTAGGCCTCCATCACCCGTGTGGGGTCGTCCTGCAATCGTTGCTTCCATTTGCCCAGTCGGGTTTTGCTTTGAATGAGTCCGCGCAGCACACCATTGGCGCCTGTCCAGCCTCCCATATGACCGATGGTAAGGGCGCCAATTAATCGATCACCCTGGAAGTTGAGCTGCATGTACCTGGAACGATCCCGATCCAACAGGGCCGCGGTATTGGTTCCCTGTTCCCTACGCCAGAGGCCCATGGATGTCGAGATAAGCCCCATGGTATCCAACACATTCATGCTGAAACTCCCCGGGTAGTGTGTTGGGATTCCCGCCATGTTGCATGCGCTGATGCGTCCGTGTTCCGCGGCCGTTGGTTGAATGGCATGCACGGTCCGCTTTCCCGTGGACCAGTCGGTCCCCTGGGCGACATCCCCGGCGGCATAAATGGAGGGTTGACTGGTACGAAGGTAATGATCGACAAGAATACCGTCATCCGTCTCGATACCGCTTTCCGAAAGCAGATCGAGATTCGGACGCACCCCGGAGGCAAGCACAACGGCATCGGCAATCAAGGGTTCTCCGGTTTCCGTGTGAACAATCAGTCCGGTGGATAACCGGGTAAAGGAATTTTGAGTGCGGCCACCCTTTTCTATTTCAGTAACGCGGGTTGCCGTGCGAATGGTAACGCCTTTCTCGGTACACCAACGTGCCAATATCTCGGCGCCGGTTCGATCCATCATGCGCGGAAGCATTTCGTCCCCCAGCTCCAGCACCGTTAGTGTCGTGCCGCGTCCGAGCAGCGCTCCCATGATGATGCAACCGATAAATCCGGCCCCAACCAGTACCACATGCGCACCGGGTTTTGCCAGTTCACGGATTCGGTGGGCGTCATTCAGCGTCCAGCAATGGTGAACACCCGGCAGATCCACGCCCGATATCGGGATAGTGACAGGGCGCGACCCCGTGGCCAGTAACAGGCGATCGTAGGAAAGCGTCGAACCATTGGCCAGATCCAATATCCTTTTTTGTGGTTTGATGCGTGTTACCCGCTCATGGCGAAAGTCGATGCCATGCCGGGCATAATGATCTTCCGCGCGCAGATGCGTACCTTCAGCATTGATTTCATTGGTTAGGAAGTACGGAATAGCCATCCGGGAATAGGGCATCCCCGGTTCATCTCCCAGGAGGGTGATTTCGCTATCCCGATCGGTTTTACGCAGGGTTTCCGCTGCGATTACGCCGGCCGGACCGGCGCCAATGATGACATGGTGCATTTTTGTGATCCGTGAAACGAAATTAGTGATTTACTACCGGCACATTCAGGGAATGGGGATACTGCGCTCCCGGCGGGCAGCAGCACATTTCCACTTTCCGCTTTACATGGAACAGATCATTTTTTGCCGGCTACCCCAGGCAGCCGGCAAAAAATGACTATAGAGGGTGTCTGAAAATTCCCGGTCGTCGCGAGGCGGTAGACCGGGGATTTTTCAGGTACGCTCTTAGAGTCCCAACCGCTCCAACGTCTCCTGGGTGGGTTCACCTTGCGGTGTCCAGCCACGAAGCTCGTAGTATTCCGGCAGCATGGCGCCCAGCTCACTGACCCTGCCCTTGGCAGGTCCCGCATTGGCCGGGGTTTTCAGCACACGTTCCGGCAGGGTATCGTCTTTCGCCGTGAATCCGGCATCGAGATTGAACTTGCGCTCCAGGTTCCAGATGCGCTCGCCAGCCTCGGCCAGCTTTTCGACAGACCAATTACCTTCACAGGCCGTATCGATCTGGGGCTGGATATCGTCCATGGTCCAGGCGAAGGTTGTGAATACGCAAAGACCCGAAGAATCCACAACGGCAGTGAGGTCTTGAAAGGCCTTGACCAGGCCGGGTTTGCCTTCCGCCACCAGCGGGTCGGTCTTCTCGGGAATACCAAGCACTTCAGATGCCACCGTATAGCTGCGCAGGTGACAGGCACCACGGTTGCTGGTGGCGTAGGTAAGTCCCATGCCTTGAATACCTCTGGCATCGTAGGCCGGGAATTCCTGTCCCTTGACGGTCATGGAGAGATCCGGTCGTTTGTATTTGTCGCACAAGCGTTTCGAGCCTTGGGCGATTTCCTTGCCGAATCCTTCGCCTTTGCCGGTCTGTTCCGCGATTTGGCACAGCGCCTCGGCGTTACCGAAACGAAGCTCGATACCGTCGGTATCGGCCGTGGTAATCACGCCATCTTCGAAAAGTTCCATGGCCGCGGCTACCGTGGCGCCGAAGGAGATGGAATCCATCCCGTACTCATTGCACAAATAATTGGCATAGGTAACGGCGTCGAGATCATCCACGCCGGTGTCGCCGCCCAACGCCCAGGCGGCCTCGTATTCCAGCCCACCGGATGCACCCCAGTATTTTGGGCTGTTCTTGACGGAGAAATGTTCCTGATCGATGCGGGAGATTCGACCACAGGCGATGGTGCAACCGAAACAGGCCGCATTTGTTACCAGGTTTGCCTTGCCGTCGGTAGCGCGGGGTTCGCACATGGCTTCACCGGAGATCTTGCCCGCGCCCTCGAATTGCACCTCTCGCCAGTTCCGCGTCGGTAGCGCCCCCATTTCATTGATGACATTCATCAACACCTGGGTGCCATAGGCCGGTAGCCCTTGGCCGGTCACGGCGTTTTCCGCCAGAACCTGCTTGCCGGCGACCACGCTTTTCATGAAGCCTTTGGGATTCCGGATATTGCCGACGCCCAGTGTGCCGCGCACGGCTACCGCCTTGAGGTTTTTACTGCCCATGACGGTTCCCACCCCCGAACGTCCGGCGGCCCGGTGCAGATCATTGATGACCGAAGCGAATAGGCAGCCGTTTTCGGCCGACTGACCGATGGCGGCAATGCGCAGTAGCGGATCCTGATGTTTTTGATGCAACAGGGTATCGGTTTCCCACACCGATTTTCCCCACAGGAAATCGGCGGGCAGCAATTGCGCTTTATCGTTTTCCACATACAGATACATGGGTTGTGGCGCCTTGCCCTCGAAGATGAACATGTCCCAACCGGCGCTTTTTATCTCGGCGCCGATGAATCCACCGGAGTTGGAACAGGCCACGGCACCGGTCAGGGGGCCTTTGGTAATCACCGAGTAGCGCCCGCCGGTGGAGGCCATGGTGCCCGTTAGCGGGCCGGTTGCCATGATGAGCTTGTTTTCAGGAGAAAGGGGTTCGACCGTGGGACTGATTTCCTCCGTGAGGTACTTTGTCGCAAGCCCTCGTTGCCCCAGATACTGCATCGCCCATTCCATGTTGAGCGGCTCGCTCTTGCAGGTGCCGTTGGTGAGATCGACACGTAGAATTTTTCTTTGCCATGCCATCGCTTTTCCTCCTCACGGATATTTTGTGAGTGATGAACTTGAAATCCGACAAGTCTTGCATTGGGCGCTACGAATTGGCGGCGCTCGCGAGACTTTTTTCGGCCGAGGCCCGCATCCGCTCGAAGCCTGCCCAATCCGAATCGATATAGCTAATCGCATCCGTGGGACACGCCGTAACGCATTCGGGTTGGCCACCACAAAGATCGCATTTGATGACTTTGCCTGTATCACGGTTGTAGTTGATGGTTCCAAAGGGGCACGCAATCGTACACACTTTACAGCCGACACACTGTGTATCTATCACGATTTTGGCGCCCGTGTCGCGATCAACCTGTATGGCATCGACCGGACAGGCATTCATACACCAGGCATCATTGCACTGGGTGCAGGTAAATGGCGCGAATTGTCCCTCGCTATGGAAGACAAAGACCTTGATGCGGGACTTTGCCGGATTGAATATCCCTTCGTTGTCTAAAGAACATGCCATCTCACACTGCAGACAACCGGTGCATTTCTGGGGTTGGATGTGCAGAAAACGTTGCATGATTTGAACTCCTCGTCATTTTTCGGCTCGGGCGCCGTTGGCGTCCGACTCGAAAAATGACATGCTTAAAAGTCGTTAGGATTCAGGTCCAAGTTGTGCTTTTGAAACCCGGGAGGTAAAGTAATCGTCCGACTCGTCCAGATCTACCTCATTACCGGTGTTGTCGATTAACGGCTGTTCGAAGTCATTCCAGCCTCGAAGGCCGGTCTTCAAAGAACAAACACGAGAATATCCCATCGATTGTAGCGTTTTGCCTGCCAGAAGACTGCGGTTACCCGCGCGGCAGATAATTACGATTTCCCTGTCACGGGCTTCAACGAGATCCGGTACCGTTTCTTCGTAACCCCATTCCACGGCGGTTTCCAATATTCCTCTTGGAACATTCAGTGAGTCCTTGATATGCATTGCCTGAAATTCATAGGGTTCTCGAACATCCAGCAGCATGGGCGATTCACCTTGTTCCCTTTTCTCCACCAGATCCCAGGGAAACATCTCCGCGACGGATTGGCGGCACTGTTCGATAAGATCAGTGAATTTGGATACTGTAGCTGATTGTACTGGTTGTAATTGGGTCATTGCTATTACCTGATAATTTTCCCGGATCATTTGAGACAAATGCAAAACTCGAATGGTGCTTCATATAACAAGGCGCTGGATAAACCATCAGGGGGGTGAAAAAGCGGAATTTACACGGAA
Source organism: Gammaproteobacteria bacterium (assembly GCA_013042035.1). Classification (GTDB taxonomy): domain Bacteria; phylum Pseudomonadota; class Gammaproteobacteria; order HK1; family HK1; genus JABDQX01. The sequence goes on along the minus strand of JABDQX010000026.1, from coordinate 1,014 downwards.
GTAAACGGGCATTTCTGTGACCTATGGTTATGCAAATTTCAACGTAGTTGGCCAGAATCTTGAACAAAACGACCCAAAAACTTCCCTGGCACATTTTGGTTCCTGTTATGTTGGGTTGGGAGGTGCAAGATGAGTTTTGCATCCAGCGCATTTTCCACGCAGAACGATGACGAGATACGGATGAGTGGTAAGAATTAGGTTACCGACGGAAAGCTACTTTACAGTGCTTTGAGCCATCATAATATGGATGCAAATCAAATAAATCCTGAATTTGGCAATCTTCCTCGCCGGCTGGAGGACTACCGTGGCGCATATCGAATTCGATGATGATTATGAACAGCTCGCGGACTTGCTCAATGCGCGAAATGGCTCAAACCGGCATGAACGATGAATACTGGATGCGTCGGGCGCTTGCCCTTGCGGAGCTGGCGGCCAAGGCGGGAGAGGTGCCGGTCGGCGCCGTTTTGGTCAAGGATGGCCGGGAGATTGCGGCAGGCTGGAATCGCCCTATCGGAGACAATGACCCTACGGCCCATGCCGAGGTGGTGGCATTACGGGCCAGCGCGACGGTATTGGAAAACTATCGCCTGCCGGGTACCTGGCTTTATGTGACACTCGAACCGTGCGCTATGTGCGCCGGTGCAATCATTCAGGCAAGGCTTGCCGGGGTGGTGTTTGGCGCCACCGATCCCAGAGCCGGCGCGGCCGGCAGCGTTTTCGATGTGCTTGGATCCGATGTACTGAATCATCGACTAATATGTAAAGGCAATGTTCTGGCAGAGGAGGCCCGCTCCATGCTTCGGGCGTTCTTTGCAGCGCGCCGTCATTTCCAAGCCAATCGCTAAAAGCGGTTTGCAATGTTACGCACTTCGATACATCAGCGCCGATTCTGCCAAAAGCTCAAAATTCATGCGTTAAAAGCATATCCTTGCGACGCCTTTGTCCAAGGGCGCGGATAATATTCTCACTGCATCACCGCGATACACACCGCCATCAATGCGCTGGGGTAAACAC
>JABDQX010000025.1 GCA_013042035.1 Gammaproteobacteria bacterium | reverse complement strand
CTTTTTCAAAACCGCCGTGCTCTCAATATCCAACGCGGCGATTTCATCCATGATCGCCTGGGGGCTGCGATGCACGATCTCCTCGCCGCCGTTGGGATTTTTCACGGCCAGGTCGAACGTTGTCGAGTCGATATCCCCGATACCCACGCGCCACGATTTGGGTGAGTCGGCAAAGGTTTTTTGCAGCTCCACGAATTCGGCCAGATCGTCGTCGTTTAGCGGGTGGGTTTTGCCAAGGCTTCTTCCGGGATCGAGCTGGTAGAACCAGATGTTTCGGGTCGGCGCGCCCTTTTCGAAAAAGAGCACCACGGTTTTTACGCCCGCCCCCTGGAATGTACCGCCGGGGCAATCGAGCACCGTGTGCAGGTTGCAGCCCTCCAGCAAGCGTTTGCGCAGACTGACGGAGGCGTTGTCGGTGTTGGACAGAAAAGTATTTTTGATGACCACGCCGCCCCGGCCACCGGCTTTGAGCATTCTGATGAAGTGCTGAAGGAACAGGAACGCCGTCTCGCCAGTGCGGATCGGGAAATTCTGCTGGACTTCCTTGCGCTCCTTGCCGCCGAAGGGTGGATTGGCCAGGATCACGTCGTAACGATCTTTTTCCTGGATGTCGGCCAGATTCTCGGTGAGGGTATTGGTGTGAATAATATTGGGCGCTTCAATGCCATGCAGGATCATGTTCATGATGGCGATGACGTAGGCCAGGGATTTTTTTTCCTTGCCGTAGAAGGTGCGAGCCTGCAATGTTTTCAGGTCATTGGTGGTTAGACCGGCGCCTGAGCCCCGTCGAAGGAAATCGAACGACTCGCACAGGAAACCGGCGGAACCGCAGGCCCCATCGTAAATCCGTTCGCCGATTTTCGGATTTGTCACCCGGACCATGGCGCGGATCAGGGGGCGTGGCGTGTAGTATTCGCCGCCATTGCGACCGGCGTTGCCCATGTTCTTGATCTTGGCCTCGTACAGGTGGGAAAGCGCGTGTTTTTCCTGCTGCGAGCGAAACCGCAGTTGGTCGGCGTGTTCGATGATCTCGCGCAGATTGTAGCCGCTGGAGATTTTGTTCTTGATTTCGCCGAAGATCTCCCCAATCTTGTATTCGATGGTATTGGGTCCGCTGGCCTTGAGCTTGAAGCCGTGCAGGTAGGGAAATAACCTCTGATTGACGAAGTCGCGCAGATCATCGCCGGTCATCGCTTTGTTGTGATCAAGCTTTTCGTTTTTGTCCTTTGGGGCCGCCCAGCTTTCCCAACGATAGGGCGTATCCAGGATGTGGGCGTAACTTTTGCCCTCCAGCGCCGCTTCGAGAGCCCGATCCTGTTCCAATCCGTCCAGGTATTTCAGGAACAAAAGCCAGGATGTCTGCTCCGTGTAATCGAGCTCAGTCGTGCATCCGGCCTCTTTCCAGAGGACATCGTCAATGTTTTTGAAGGCCTGTTCGAACATGAATGATTTTTCCGTCAAATAGGAAATATAAAACGCAGTCAGCTTACACGAAGCTGTTTTTGATTTTACATTACATCCGACGGTATGAAACGCGCTATTCTGGGTTACACTTGAACTCAGGCCGCAACTCAGGCCGCGCCTCAACGCCGACTAACCAAGTCTTTATGACACTTGAATCAAGAGGATAAGAAAACACCATGACCGTACATGCGCAAAAGGAAACCCTGGGATTTGAAGCGGAAGTCCGCCAATTGCTGGATCTCATGATCCACTCTTTATACAGCAATAAAGAGATTTTTCTTCGCGAGTTGGTTTCCAATGCTTCCGATGCCATGGACAAGCTCAGGTTCGAGGCCCTCTCCAATGAAGAGCTATACGATAAAGACACCGAGCTTGGGATAAAGATTCGCTTCGACAAGACCGCCAGAACCGTCACGGTTAGTGATAACGGGATTGGCATGAGTCGTTCGGAGGTCATCGATCAACTGGGAACCATTGCAAAATCCGGTACCCGCCAGTTTTTCGACTCTTTGACCGGAGATCAGGCCAAGGACTCCAAACTGATTGGTCAGTTCGGCGTTGGTTTTTATTCAAGTTTCATCGTGGCCGACCGCGTTACCGTCATCACACGCCGAGCCGGTCTGAAACCCGAAGAGGCCGTGCGCTGGGATTCGGTTGGCGAGGGTGAATATAACGTTGCCAATGTGGAGAAGTTCTCTCGCGGCACCGATGTCGTGTTGCACCTGCGCTCGGACGAGGATGAATTTTTGGAGGGCTCTCGCCTCCGGGGTATTCTGAGTAAGTATTCCGATCACATCTCATTTCCCATTTCCATGCAAAAGGAAGCCGCGCCCAAAATGATAGGGGCAGAAGAGGAAGGTGAGGAGCCGGAACAGGAGCAGGAGATCGTTCCGGAAGATGAAGTCATCAATTCCACTACGGCCCTTTGGATGCGATCCCGTGGTGAGTTGACGGACGAGGAGTACAACGAATTCTATAAGCACGTCGCCCACGATTTCGAGCCGCCACTGGCCAGACTTCACAGCCATGTGGAGGGCACTTTCGAATATACCGTCCTGCTGTTCGTCCCCTCCCGCGCCCCCTTTGATCTGTGGGATCGTCAAAACCGCCATGGAATAAAACTCTATGTGCGGCGGGTGTTTATCATGGACGATGCTCAGGATCTGATGCCGACTTATCTGCGTTTCGTGCGGGGCGTCATCGATTCCAGTGATTTGCCCCTCAATATCTCGCGCGAGATATTGCAGCAAAACAAACAGGTCGAATCCATACGCAATGGCGCGGTCAAAAAGGTTTTGGGTTTGTTGGAGGATATGGCGAAAAACGAACCGGAGAATTATGCGAAATTCTGGAAGGAGTTCGGAGGCACCCTCAAGGAGGGGATCATTGAGGATCATAAGAATCGCGAAACCATTGCCAAACTGCTTCGATTCTGGTCGACCCATGCCGATTCGGGTGAGAAAACCGTATCTTTCGATGACTACATCAGTCGGATGAAAGAGGGCCAGGAGGCCATCTATTACGTTACCGCCAACAAACTCGCTCTGGCCAAGAGCAGCCCTCATCTGGAAATCTTCCGTAAAAAGGAAGTAGAGGTTCTGCTGCTAACTGATGAGATCGATGATTGGGTCATCACCCACCTCATGGACTATGACAAGAAACCGCTGCGATCTGTCGCCAAGGGCGCATTGGATCTCGGTAAGCTTGAGGGTGAGGAAGAAAAAGAAGACGCCAAGAAGGCCGATGATGAACACAAGGACCTTTTAACGCGTATCAAGGATGCCCTGGGTGAGAAGGTCAAGGAGGTTCGCACCACTAATCGTCTGACCACATCTCCCGCCTGTCTCGTGGCGGATGAGCACAGCATGGGCAGGCACATGGAGCAGTTGCTGAAATCCACCGGTCAGGTCGTGCCGACAATGCGTCCCACCATGGAGGTCAATCCGGAGCATCCCATTTTGCAAAAGATGGGCCAGGAAACCGTCGAGTCGCGGTTCTCCGATTGGTCGAGGATCCTGTTCGATGAGGCCATGTTGGCCGAGGGTGGTCAACCGGAGGACCCTGCGGCCTTCGTGCGGCGGATCAACGAGATGCTTGTGGCGTCATGATTTTGCGCCGCAAAATCATATCGCCCCGCTTCGCGGGGCGATAAAAATTGTTCTTCATATGAATCAGCCCCCCTCCGGTCAGCTAAAGATCACTGAACAGTCACGTGTCAGGCGTGGCCGCCTACGTGCCAGCTATGACCGGAAATTGGTGTACAGCATTATCGATGAGGCACTGGTGGCGTATCTGGGCATCGTGGTAGATGGGCGTCCCTTCGTGTTGCCCACCTCCCACTGGCGTGATGGGGACCGTATATATTGGCACGGTGCCTCTAATGGGCGCATGACCGTCGGTGTGGATGGGCAAGACGTCTGCCTGACCCTGACGCTTCTGGATGGACTGGTTCTGGCCAGATCCGCGTTCAATCATTCGGTTAATTATCGTTCGGTGATGCTGTTCGGAAAACCTGAGCGAGTCACGGATCCGGGTGAAAAAGCACGCCAGTTGGAACGCTTTATCGAACATATTGCGCCTGATCGCTGGGACCGGCTGCGTCCCATGAATGAAAAAGAGTTGAAGGCCACCGGCGTCATGTTTATGCCAATTGATGAAGGTTCGGCCAAGGTGCGCGCGGCGCCTCCCGTAGATGATGAACAAGATTACGATTGGCCGGTATGGGCCGGAGTACTACCGCTACAGAGTCGCTGGGGACAACCCGAACCCTGTCCCCGTATGACGATGGATTGTTGTCCGCCAACGCCTCCTGGCCCTTGGAAGGCAAAGGTGTAGCGCTTTGCATTGGGCTGCGAGAGGTTATTGATAGGTTTTATCTGGAGTACATCTGATAATCGTGAACATAACCGATTTCTCCCCTCAAAATAACACCGGCTGGGATTTGGTTCGTTGGGGCGCGAGCCGGTTCAGCGAAGCGGGTATTTTCTTTGGGCACGGTACCGATAATGCCGTGGACGAGGCCCTGGTATTGGTCCGTCACGCGCTGCATCTGCCACCGGATATCCCTGGAGAGCTGCTTCAGGGAAGGCTCACCGCAAAGGAGAATGATGCGATTCTCGCGCTGTTCTCCCGGCGTGTGGCCGAACGGATTCCCGCCGCTTATCTGACCCGTGAAGCGTGGTTTACGGGCCTTAAATTTTATGTGGATGAACGGGTGTTGATTCCCCGCTCGCCCATGGCCGAATGGATCGAACAGGGCTTCGAGCCCTGGATGAACCAAGACGCCTACCCGGCAGGTCCCGGGCGTATCCTCGATATCGGTACCGGTAGTGGCTGCATCGCCATTGCATTGGCGTTGGCGTTTCCTGAATCGGAAGTCGATGCCGTGGATATTTCCGCCGATGCCCTTGAAGTTGCGCGCCACAATATTCGTGACCATGGACTCGACGATCGGGTGCATGTCATCGAATCGGATCTTTTTGCCGGGTTGGATGCGACATTGGTATCTTCGGGACCCTATGATCTTATCGTCAGCAATCCACCCTATGTGGATGCCGACGAGATTGCCGCCATGCCCGCGGAATATCACCATGAACCGTTGATTGGGCTTGCAAGCGGCGATGACGGTCTTGCCCATGTCGGGACTATTGTTCGCGAGGCAGGCCGATTCCTGGCTCCAGAGGGTATACTGGTTGTCGAGGTGGGCGCCAGCCGCCTCGCGCTGGAAAAAGAATTCCCCAACGCACCGCTAACATGGCTTACCCTGACCTCGGGCGGTGAGAATATCTTCCTTATTTCCGCAAGGGAGCTGGTCAATTACTTCGATTAATCCCGGTCCCGAACATCTTGAATACAATCACCTGGGAAAATACCTTGGAGAAATGGCTTAAAAATGGAAAGAGAAAAACCTGTAAATGTAACGGAGTTTATCGCGCTTGTGGATGAAGCCTTGTTCGAGATCGAGGAATTACGCGCGAGTCTGGCCTATGAT
>JABDQX010000380.1 GCA_013042035.1 Gammaproteobacteria bacterium | reverse complement strand
GGATTGCCTATGAAAAGGGCGAATTTCCCTGGGCCGCCAGTGGACGGGCGCTCGGCATGGGCCGTGGCGAGGGGATGACGAAAATCCTGTTCGACAAAAACACCCGGCGTGTTATCGGCGCGGGTATCGTGGGACCCCATGCCGGTGATCTGATTGCCGAGGCTGTACTGGCCCTGGAGATGGGCGCCGATGCTGAAGATCTGGCTATGACCATTCACCCCCACCCTACGTTATCGGAGACCCTGGGATTTTCCGCGGAGGTGGTGACCGGAACGATTACCGATTTATTAACTACGCAAAAACTAAAGCGAGATGGTTAATGCCGTATTCAACTGTAATACCATGAGAATATCTCGCTTTAGCTACGGGTTATGAAGTCTATTCGGTCGACTGCCCGTCGTTATCGATCCTGAAGGGATTCTGATTGTGCATCCACACCTCGTGGACCAGCGGCATTTTGATGCCACGCTTCTCGAACGCATCCCACACCTTGCGACGGATGCCCGCTTCCAGGCTGGCGCTTTTGTGGTAGAGCCGGCTCCAGAAGTGCAGCGTATAGCGAACACTGATTTCCTGGTAGCCCGAGATCAGCACGTAGGGCTGTTTCGGTTCCGACAGGACGTCGGCGTTACCCGCCATGCTTTCCAGCAGCGCTTCGGTTACCAAATCGGGATGGGCGTGGTAGGTAACGAAAAAGTGCATGGCGTGACGACGGGTGTTGTCGGGCCAGCTCATGTTGTGGAACACCGAACCCGCCAGATGCGAGTTGGGGACGATGAAGATGTGTCCGGCGGTAGTACGGATGCGTGTTTCACGCCAGTTGGTGGAAAGCACTTCGCCGGAGATCATGCTGTCCGGAAAGCGCGGCGATGGCAGCTTGATCCACTGGGACGGAATAATGGAGCCGGTCAGATTGAGCGAGATGCCAGAGAGCAGGTCGCCCAGGGTGTCTTTAAGGGCGATGCCGAATACCATGGAGAAGATGGCGGTGGAGGCGAGCAGTGCCGCAGGGTGCCAGTCGAGCACAACTTGTCCGATTGCCAAAATGGCGGCGGCCATCAACACAATACGTTTGACGCCCACCAGCAGGTTGGATATGCGGCCATCCTTGCGGCGCACCAACTGGCGAATACCGAACTCCAGAAGGTGAATCAGGAACATGGCTATCCAGAACAACAGCCAAAAGGTAGCCATCTTGCCTTCCACTTGCACGAACTCGGCTGAAACCATATTCGGCAGCAGCCATTCGACCAGCTCCACTTCCAAGTGAATCACCCAGGAGATGGCGGCCACGAAACCGGCACGACTCAGGCGAAAGTAATTGCGTTTGATCTCGATTTCTTCGACGGATTCGCGGGCGATCTCCTGGCCGGATACACGTCCTGGAAAAAACGCAGCCAGCAGCGTTCCCAACCCGAAACTGATCAACAGCATTACGGCATCGAGCGCCAGATCGGTTACATTGATGCCTGCCATCTTTTTCTCCTGATTGTGTTACGGTAACTTACAGCGTGTCTGAAAAATAGAGTTTTTCACGGTCTCAGCAGCGTTCTTCTGTGCGATATATTGTTGTTTTTTAAGATCTTTTAACCACAGAGGACACAGCGCAGCCGAGCCGCATTAACCAAGTTTTGTCACCGTCCCTGGCACTGGGTTCCGCCAATCCCTGGCGGAATGACGAAAACGGTGTTATTGAGGCTGGCGGCTTTTAATTTTGCTGTTACCGTCATCCCGGCATGGATACGTCATTCTCGCGAAAGCGGGAACGGGATCTAGCGCCAGGGATGGTAAAAAACGTTCACGAAAAACGAGAAATAGCCGGATAGTAGTACAGAGATCCCGTAGATAGGCTACCGAAAATGCACACAAAATTGGAATTTTAAGACGCCCTCTAAGAGCCAGGGTATCGTAGCGAAAAAGTGGGGAATCGATGCCATTTTTTGGCAGACTCAATGTCAACAGTGAGCTACTTGCTTGAACTATTGGCCGAGAATTTTCGGGAAACAGGCTCTAATAGGGAGAAAAGATCTCTATCCTGAATTTCCCCGTCACACAAGGCTTCTCGTAATAGATAACGGAGGCTTCCCTACCCGGACTATCGATCTGTTTGCCCGCCATAAAAGGGGCTATCTGAAAGGCCTCGTTATAAAATGCCGCCTGGACGTCGATAAATGCAGTGGGTTTTTTCAGTATCAACCCAATATGTGTTCCCACTTCATCTTCTATCCATTTTCTTACCCGTGACGCTTGGGCATCGGGAAGAAAAACCTCGACATAACTGGCGTCTTCGTGCCGTTTTCCCAACTTGGCGGTAAATATGGCGGTGGGGATGTCGGCGCATCCTGTGATATAACCGAGTTCCCGTGAAACCACGGCGCTTGTCAGCGTGGAAAAACCCGAAAAAAAACCCACCTCCTCCGCCATCCTCCCCATATCGGCCAGATTCCGGTAAGGAGAGAGAAAACCGACGTGCAGGAAACTGCGGACGGACTCCTTGACCACTTCCCGGTTTTCTTCCCGCCCAAAGGCATGATGCAATATATCCGAGACTGAATTGGCATCGATAAACTGTTTTGCATCAAGAAGACATTGCTGAAAAATATTCTCCGGTTTTCCCTTGGCAGACAGCGTTTCTCTTACCGAGAACAGCGGGCGGTCTTTCACGTTTTTGGGTTCCTCATGTGTTTCCCGGTACGCAGAAATGCGCACAAAAAGGAATTTTACACGATTCCAGCGTGGATTGCCGGAACTGAGTACGCGCCACCCAGGGTGAATTTGTTCTATCTGACAATTCTAATAGATACAAATGGTTGGGCCGCATTCTGGATACGGAGGAATGTATTGAGCTTTAGAGTTTAATGGGCAACACTATATATTGGCC
>JABDQX010000374.1 GCA_013042035.1 Gammaproteobacteria bacterium | reverse complement strand
TGCCAATGTCGCGCAGCCATTGTCCGCGATCACTCATTCGCAAAGCCCGGCGGCATTGAAGGACATTGAACTTTTACCATAACAAGCGTGGACTGCATCGAGTCGCACCGGATTCCTGAATACAGCGATTATTCTCAGTGCTGTCCGGTTTGATAGCATTTTTAGAACCTCTCCTGAATGAATCACACGTTCTCAGGTATAAATACTGGCGTTAAAAGGATGCCTCACCAATCCCGGGATGGTCAGGGAAATTAAACTCCAGTACACGAAGTGCATCCTCCGCCAATTCATCGGTACCGAGAAGCCTGTAGGCCTTGGCCATCACCACCAGGGCATCGGCAATAGCCGGGGCACCTTGATAGTTCTCGACGACATACTTTCCCCGATTTGCACACGCCACATAGGCGCCACGGCGCAGGTAATAGTTAGCCACGTGAACCTCGTATTGGGCGAGGTTATTACGTAAATAGAGCATTCGCTGCCGAGCATCCTGGGTATACTGGCTCTTGGGGAAACGCCGGATCAATTGCCCAAAATCCTGAAAAGATTGCAAGGCGGCACCCGGATCTCGTTGAGAGGGATCCACTGGCAGATATTTGTCCAAAAGCCCTTTCCCAAGGTCGAAGTTGGTGATTCCCTTGATATAGTAGGCGTAATCCACATGGGGGTGGCGAGGGTAGAGTTTCATAAACCGATCAGCGCTGGAGATCGCCAAGGCGGGTTCTCCAGCTTTGTAATACGTATAAATAGTTTCTATCTGCGCCTGTTGTGCGTAATGCCCGAAGGGATATCGTGATTCCAGCTTCTGATAATAATCAGTGGCCGTCTCGTAATTGCCAGCCATACGCTCGTTTCTTGCTTCCTCATACAACTCTTTAGCGGACCAGCTTTTGGTTTCATCCTTTTCCTCGCCAAGAGAAGTGCATCCTGCAATGACCATCACAAGACATAACAGGAACAGAAAATATCCGATGGGTCGAATTGTTGGCATGGAGATACAATGTCGCATGGTTTCCTCTCGGCTGGTTATACTCAAAACGGATGAGTAAGGATCCACAAGGATTTTCGGTCGTTTTGTTCAAGATTATGGCATTATACTTTTAGCGCCTGTGTTTTAAACTTTCGACAAAACAGGCGCTGATAACAGACTGAAAACGGGGCGAAAGCCCCGTTTTTTTATCCCAGTTTTGCCGATGCCACCATCGTCGTTTTGCCATTCGGTCCCTGGGCGCTGAGTTCTACTGTGTCGTCTTCGCCTGGGGTTGCAACCACGCGATAGGGACCAAGATCGAAAAGCGGCGCTTGACCGCGGAAGGTGAAACTGGCGATGGGGCGCTCTTGGTTGAGGCGCAAAAGGTCAGCCAGTTGTATGGCCGTCATTGGTCCGTGGACGATGAGTCCGGGATAACCTTCTTCTTCCATGGCATAACGTCGATCGATATGAATGCGATGTGCGTTGAAGGTAAGGGCCGAGAAGCGGAACAAGAGTACCGGGTCGGGGGTAATGGTGTTGGTCCAGGAGCCCGCCGGGACATCAGGTAAGGGGGCGGGCACGGGCGCGGGCACGGGCGCGCCCGGTTCCCGGTAGACGATGTCCTGTTCTTCCTCGATACAGATCTCACCGTTTTGCTCGATCTTGTAACTGACGGTCACGAATGCCAGTTTACCGCTGGAGCCGCTTTTTTCGCTGATCTTCAATACCTCGCCATGGCGCACGGCGGGTTCACCGATGGTGAGAAGCCTGTTGAATTTCATGCGCGAACCCGCGAACATCCGGCGCGGTAGTTCGATGGGCGGCATGAATCCACCCCGTTCCGGGTGGCCGTCATGACCAATCTTGGACCAGGGCGCCCTTGGCAGGAAATACATCCAGTGCCATAGGGGCGGCAGTTGTCCGCCCAGTTTGAATTCGCTCTCGGTGTCATCGAGCAATGCTGCCATGCCAACCACCTGCCCAAGCCAGATTTGGTCTTCCAGGCGTTCGGTGCTGCCGATCCAGTCGGCATAGGGATTTGTTTGTTCAGCCATTGTTTTACCTTCTCGTCATTTCTTATCGATCGCCGGGGCGGTCGATAAGAAATGATATGCGTTAAAAGTATAATCGCGCAGATCCCTGCTTATTTTTGCCACCCCTGGCCTGGATTCCGGTATCCATGCCGGGATGACGCAGGAGGGGTCTGAAATTTACAGCTCGACGGGTCCTGCCACCACGCCTTTGTCACGTAGCTCGCCAATCTGTTTGTCGCTCATGCCCAGATCCTGGCTCAGGATCTCGTCAGTGTTTTCGCCGAGAATCGGGGCGCGAGTGGGCTCTTGCCGCGGGGATGCGCCGAAATCGATAGGCGAGCCTGGCACCAGATAGCGGCCGACGCCGGGTTGCTCGATCTCGGAAAACATGGGATTTTGCGTGGAGCAACGGGCGTCTTCAGCCATCATTTGTGGGAAGGTTTGATAGGGGCCCCAGCATACGCCGGTCTTTGCGAATTTGGCCTTGATCTCATCAAGGGTATGGGCAAAGCACCAGGGTCGCAGCAGTGCTGTGATGGAGTCTCTTGCCTCGAATCGGTCGCCTTCTTTTTTGAAATTCAGTTCCAGCAGCGATTCCATGGCCGCGAATTTTTCGGTGAGCCCGGTGGCTTTGGCGGTTTCGGTCCACATCCTGTCGGTGACCACCACGATGTAAATCATCCGGCCATCCTTGGTCTCGAAGTCATGACCATAGGCGCCGTAGAGATTATTTCCATAGGAGCGGCGATCTTCCTTATTGATCTGCACCTCGCCCACGTAACCGAGATTCGCGACCCAGGCGAAGGCGATATCCGACAGCGCCATTTTGATGAGCTGTCCTTCACCGGTTAGCCGCCGGTGCCGATCGGCGGTTACCACGGCGAGCGCGGCATTGATGCCACAGATAGCGTCCCAGGACGGGAAGACGTGATTGACGGGGTTGACGGCGGCAGGTCCATGGGAAGGACCGGTCACAAAGGGGAAACCGACTGCGCAATTGACGGTATAATCCACTGCGGAGGTACCATCCGAGCTGCCCAGCAGGTTGACCATGATAAGGTCTTCCCGTTTGGCCTTCAGGGCCTCATAGCTCAAGAATCCCGAGACGGGGAAATTCGTCATATAAATACCGTTGCCGGGGCCGGGCGCGGTGATGAGGTTGGTGAGGATCTCCTGACCCTCGGGTTTTCGGGTATCGATGGCCAGCGAGCGCTTTCCCTTGTTAAGACCCGGCCAGTAAAGGCTTTTACCCTCTTCGGTAATCGGCCAACGCCGGGCGTCGAGACCGCCACGGATAGGGTCGAAGCGGATGACATCGGCCCCCATCTGCGCGAGGGTCATTCCCGCTGACGGCGCGGCGACGAATGCCGCTCCCTCAATGACCCGCAACCCACTAAGCATGTTATTCATTATTTATCTCCTGATAAATTTCGGCAGTGCCGAAATTTATATTCAATTCCAATTTAGTACGAGTTTTGCATACAGCTCGTATGACAGATTGTTTAGTATGATAGATTGTATTGCGTGACAAGATGACCTACAACCACTCTACGAGAGTGAATCCACGAGGCCGCGCCAGAGTTCGCAAAAAACTGTACTGAAGCAGCAAGGCTCCCTGCAAACGTGCTCTCCAAATGAAAACAACACACCACAAAAAACAAATTGTCCGCCGGCCCGTAGCCGATGGTTGCGATCGCTTGTTTCCCCGGCTTCACCCGGTGCTGGCGCGGGTTTATGCCGGACGCGATATTACCGCCTCCGAATCCCTCGATTACTCCCTTGCGCGGCTTATGCCGTTCGATACCCTGTCCGGCATCGATGATGCAACGCGCCTGTTGGCGGAGGCGATTCGATCGGACAAACGGATATTGATCGTGGGTGACTTCGATGCCGATGGCGCTACCAGTTGCGCCGTGGCCGTGCTGGCCCTTCGCCTCATGGGTGCCAAGGCGGTGGAGTACCTTGTACCGAATCGGTTCGAGTATGGCTATGGCCTGACCCCGGAGATTGTCCAGGTGGCCCTGCCCAGGCAACCGGATGTCCTTGTCACCGTGGACAATGGTGTTTCCAGCATCGCTGGGGTCAAAATGGCCAGGGACCATGGCATTCAAGTCATCGTGACCGATCACCATCTGCCGGGGGCCGTTTTACCCGATGCCGATGTATTGGTGAATCCGAATCTGCCGGGGGATGGCTTCCCAAGCAAGTGTCTTGCCGGCGTTGGGGTGATTTTTTACGTGCTGCTGGCCTTGCGAGCCCGATTGCGGGAAACGGGATGGTTCGAAGATTCCGGGTTACCGGAGCCGAATATGGCCGAACTTCTCGATTTGGTTGCGCTTGGCACCATGGCGGATGTGGTTCCGCTGGACGATAACAATCGCATCCTGGTGGCTCAGGGACTGGCTCGAATCCGAAGTGGGCATTGCCGGCCGGGAATGGCGGCGCTGCTTACCCTGTCGAAACGGGATTACCGGCGGATTGTGGCGGCCGACTTGGCATTTGCCGTGGGCCCGCGTCTCAATGCGGCAGGCCGATTGACCGATATGTCCATAGGTATCGAGTGCCTGCTTGCCGATCGACAGGAACAGGCACTCGAGCTGGCGACTCGGCTCGATCACCTCAATCGCAAACGCCAAAGTATCGAGTCGACCATGCAGACCCAGGCCCTGACGCTACTTGACGGTATGGATCTTACGCAAGACAGTGCCGAAGAAAAACAATTACCTTTTGGCCTGTGTTTGTATGATCGGACATGGCATCCGGGTGTCGTCGGCATCGTGGCCTCCCGTATCAAGGATCGCGTACATCGCCCGGTGATCGCCTTTGCCGACAATGAGGCCAATACGGGTGATGATGAGGTTCGGGGATCGGCGCGCTCCATCGCGGGTCTGCATGTTCGCGACATCCTGGACGCTGTCGCCACTCAAAATCCCGGGCTGATCGTGCGTTTTGGTGGGCACGCCATGGCCGCGGGGCTCACCATACACCATGCCGATCTGCCGGCATTTCGGCACGCCTTCGATCTCGAAGTACGCCGCCGCGCTTCCCCGGAGACATTACAGGGGATTCTTTATACCGACGGGGCGCTGGACGATGATGCGTTGAACCTCACATTGGCTGAAGCCCTGCGCGCTGGTGGGCCATGGGGACAGGCATTCCCCGAGCCGCTGTTCGACGGGCAATTCAATTTGCTCAGTCGCCGCACCGTTGGCGCGCGTCATCTCAAGCTCGTGCTTGGAGTGCCTTCAAGTGGTCGGCGAGTCGATGGGATTGCATTCAACATGAAAGACGACGATTGGCCCGCGGATGCCAAGCGGGTGCATATTGCCTATCGACTGGACGTCAATGCGTTTCAGGGACGCCGAAATGTGCAGTTGATTGTTGAATATATGAATTTTCCATGACCGTTTCGGTCATAAGAAATCCTTCGTTTTCTGACAAGCGTCCTCAATCGATGGACCGTGCAATGGTTTGGAACAGATCGATATAGTGCTCCTTCCACTGTTCGGGGGCTTGCGTGTAATGGTGGTTGGCCGTTGTCTTGGCAATGACCAGTTTCTTTCGGGGATTGATATAGATGTGCTGATTGAAAAGCCCGGAGGCGAAGTAGTCGCCACCAAAGGGGATAACAGGTGTCCACCAGAGATATTTGAAACCCCAGATCTTATCCGATAGGGGATTATCGCGACCCGGCATCAGGTGGGGGGCATCCGGTTTTATGGACGTTTCGACCCAAGTCGCCGGGATGATTTGCGTGCCGTTCCATTCCCCTTTTTGGAGGAACAGTTGGCCGAATTTTGCCAAATCCCGAAGCGTGACATTCAGACCGCCGAGAGAGAGTTCGATACCCGTCCCGTCCACAAGCCACTGAGCATCATCGGCCATGCCCACGGGCTGCCAGATCTTTTCCCGCAGATACTCGGACAAGGTACGCTTGCCGATGGCGGCATCCACCACCATACCCACCACC
>JABDQX010000024.1 GCA_013042035.1 Gammaproteobacteria bacterium | reverse complement strand
GATCTTGACACGATCCTGGCTACTGCCTGGCACTGGCATCGGACAATCGCGGATACCTATTCGGATCTCGTACCCATCCGCCAGGTTTGTAGCGATGCATAAAGATGCCGCCAAGCGCGCCGATAGGATGAATCCCCTACGCGATATTCCCGGCTACTTGAAAGTCTTTCAGACCTATATCGGCCGGCGAATGTACTTCATCTTTATCCTCAATCTGGCGGCCGCGCTTACCGAAGGCTTCGGTATCGTCATGCTGTTGCCACTACTGGAGGCCATGAATACAAGTGGCGCCGCGAGCTCGGGCGCCACCAAAATCATGGGTGACTTACTCGAAGCGATCGGCCTGAGTGGCTCCATGGTTGCGATACTGATACTCATCGGGACAGCATTTCTGCTAAAAGGCGTCATTCGATTCGGCGCCGGCGCCTATACCGGTTACCTGCAGGCCCAGCTCATGCGTGAACTCAAGGCCCGCATGTTCGATGCCTACAGCAAAATGGACTATCTCTATTACGCCCGCCGCAATACCGGCCATTTCATCAATATTATCAATGGCCAAATCGGCGGATTCTATGGTTCCTTCAGTCAGTTCATTGGATTATTCTCCAGCATAATCACAACATTTACTTACTTCGGCCTTGCCTTTTTCGTTGCCTGGCGTTTCGGCCTGATGGCCCTTGGTATTGGCATACTGACACTACTATTATTTCAACGACTCAATATCTACGTGCGCGAGCTTTCCCGACACACTGCCCAGGAAAATGGACATTTATCCAAACTACTGATCCAGTCCTTGCAGGCGTTCAAGTACCTGACAGCAACCGCTCAAATAGGTCACCTGCGCACTGGCATCATGGCCAGCATTCAGCAACTTACGGGGTACCAGATACGCCAGTCAATTGCAGGCGCATTCACCAGTACCATCATCGAGCCCTTTTCCGTTTTCTTTATCGTCATCATCGTCATCGTCCAGGTTGTTATCCTGGACGAACCATTGGCGCCAATGATGGTTTCCATCCTTCTGTTTCATCGCGGGATAAATGCTGTACTGTCTATCCAAGGACGTTGGCAAAGCGCCCTCGGTAGCATCGGTTCCGTAGAGATGGTGCGAGACGAATTCCGTGTCCAGCAGAAGAGTTGTGAGCGAGATGGGGAAAAAGATCTGCTACCGCTGTCCAATAGCATTGTTTTTCAGCACGTCGATTTCGCATACGACAAGGATCTCGGGAATGTCCTTGACGATATTTCACTCCACATTCCCGCCCGCACCACGGTGGCTTTGGTGGGTAGTTCCGGCGCCGGAAAATCCACGATGGTCGACCTGCTGTCATTGCTTCTGAGGCCTCGACGAGGCGAAGTGTTTATCGACGGCGTCCCCGGGCATAGGGTACGGCTCGCCTCCTGGCGACGCCAGATCGGCTATGTCTCCCAGGAAACCGTGGTATTCGACGATACCATTGCCAACAACATCTGCCTTTGGAAAGGCGATATCGAGAAAGATACTGAATTACTGGCGCAGGTCCGCAGTGCCGCCCAACGGGCACATATCGCCAATTTCATTGAAACGTTGCCCAGCGGATACAACACATTGGTGGGGGATCGCGGCATACGCCTCTCGGGCGGGCAACGCCAGCGCCTGTTCATTGCCCGAGAGCTATTCAAACAACCCAACCTGCTTATTCTGGACGAGGCCACCAGCTCCCTCGATACCGAATCGGAACGCTACATCCAGCAAAGCATCGATGCCTTGAAAGGACAGATGACGGTGGTGATCATAGCCCATCGCCTGTCTACCATTCGCAACGTGGATTATGTCTACGTTCTTGAATATGGTCGGTTAATAGAAGAAGGGCCATACGACGAACTGCGGGACACTGAAACATCACGCTTTAATAGAATGGTGGCTATGCAGGCTTTATGATCAGGGATAAAAATTGTTATGTTCAATGACAAATCCATCCTCATCACCGGTGGCACCGGCTCTTTCGGAAAGCAATTCGTCCACACGATTCTGGCCAAGTATCAGCCAAAAAAGCTCATCATCTACTCCCGAGACGAACTCAAGCAGTTCGAGATGGCGC
>JABDQX010000373.1 GCA_013042035.1 Gammaproteobacteria bacterium | reverse complement strand
GAGGGGGAGCGATCGGTTGGGCCGGAGCAGCGGGAGGTTCGTAGGCAAAGGGCGCTGGAGGCGGCGCGGCCGGAGCGCGTTCCCAAGCCCCACCCGGGTCTCCATAGGGTTCCTGGTAGTCTGTCGATTGTCTGCGGGCACCCAACATCTGCATATCGTTGGCAACAATTTCGGTTGACCAACGATCGCTGCCGTCCTGGGCCTGCCACTTTTTCGTCTGAATTCTGCCCTCGATATAGACTTGCGCACCTTTGCGCAGGTATTCCGCCGCGACTTCACCCAGGCGTGCAAACATAACAATGCGATGCCACTCGGTGCGTTCCTGTTGTTCTCCTGTTTGACGATCCCGCCAACTGTCGGTGGTGGCCAGACGAATATTCGTGACCGCGCTGCCGTTTGGCATATAACGGGTCTCCGGATCGGCGCCCAGATGACCAACGAGAATGACTTTGTTAACGCCTCTTGCCATTATGGATCCTCCTATCCGAGTTTTATATTTGCCTCTATTGCGTCTCTGATTCCAGGAATAAACGGATATTATCCGTTGTCGATGCCGACATCAAATCGGTGCCGTCTATCCAGGTGATGCCCGATCTGCCTCTGAACCATGTCATTTGGCGTTTGGCAAACTGCCTGATGGCTATTTCCAGGCTTTCGATAAAATGTTCCCTGGAGTGATACCCACCCTGTAGATACCTTAATATTGCACGATATTCCAACCCCATCTTGAAAAGGAACTCATCGGATACGCCGCCGGCACGGAGATTTTCCACCTCTTCGATCATGCCTTTTCCGAGTCTGCCATGGAGTCTTTCACTAATCCTGCGATGCAGGATATCCTTTTCCCATTTTACGCCGATAACGAGCGCGCCCAACTGCTTTGACTTTTTTCTTGTATCTTTATAATCGAACCCGGCCCTGATGATTTCGATGGCCCGGACAAGACGTCGCTTATTCGGGTTTTCTATACAATCGAGTGCGCCGGGTTGTTCGCGCCGGATAATATCGGTGAGTTGGTCGATGGCGCACTTTTCCAGTTCCAGTCTGGATACCGGGTCCGGCTCGACATCAAGCAACTGATAGCCTTCTGTTACCGCGGCTATATATAATCCGGTCCCGCCCGCAATGATGGGGAGCCTGTTGTTGTCACGGATGGAATCGATAGCGGAATAGGCATCCCGCTGAAAGTCGAAAAGTGAGTAGTTTTCATCAGGCTCGATGATATCGATAAGATGGTGCGGTATTCCGAGCATTTCCTCGCGTGTTATCTTGCCCGTTCCCAGGTCGAGGCGTTTGTATACCTGTCTGGAGTCGGCCGATACAATCTCGCCATGGAAAAACCTTGCCAGTTGAACCGCATAATGGCTTTTTCCGGATGCATTGGGACCGACGACCGCGACGACTTTACGCATCTTTGCCTTACTTATGAAACACAATGGCTACTGAGTACAGACTTTAAGGGGTATGGGTCTTCGTTCGCCGCCATACACCCGATATCAATTCGACCTGTACCTCCAGCGCTTTTTTCAACACGTCGGCATTCCGTCCGGCGTCCCATAGTTCCATTTTGGCGTCACCATCGGCCAGCGCCTCGATCTGCACCCACTGGCTTTCCGTATCCAGATGACAACGCAGATCGCGAATGACCTGACGCCGTCCCCGCTCCAGATATTCGCAAAGACGCAGTATTCCCACCAGGATGCGCAACGCCCGTTTGTCGGCTTTCAGTAATAACGGCGCGAGTTCTTTTGGCTTCGGTTTGCCTTTATTGCGGTGATAGCGGCATAACAGGGAAATAAACGCAAGCTCACGAGGGGTGTAACCGGGAAGGGTATGGTTGAGAACGATATAGCTGGAGTGGTGATGGTGATAATCGTAGCCAATCGCGGTTCCGATGTCGTGCAGGATGCTTCCGGCCCAAAGAAGTTCACGATAGCTGTCATCGAGTTTATGGATCGGACGTAACTCGTCGAACATGCGCAGCGTCAGGCGCGCAACATGCTCGCTGTGGGCCTCGTTGCCCGCGAAGGTGCGTGCCAAACTAAGGACACTGAAATCGCGGAGGTCATTGATGACCGGCTGGGGTTGATCGGCAAGGAACTGCTCACAGAATACCCCTTCACGCAAGCCGTAGCGGCTGATGGTGGCGGAAGCGAAGCCACTGTGCTCGAATATCACGCTATAGGTCAGGGCGCCAGCGTGGATAATATCGGCCCGGTCGGCGTGAAGGCCCGGCACGGCATGCCGGTCCTCGTTGGGTACGCGCCACAGATGATCGCTCATGGCATGTACGTTTTCCGCGGTCAGTTCGTAGGCATGCACGGTATCGAGCGGATACTTGCACCTTGCCTGATCGATTTGGGCCAGATTCCGGATCGTACCACCAATGATGACGAGTCCATCTCCAGCCTCGGCCCGGAACCAATCGAGCGGCGAGAGTTGTTCGCGCGCAAATGCTTGCAGCGCCTCGACCTGTTCTTCCGATATTTGTTCCTTTCCGAAGAATAGTTCTGTCAGCCGTAATGTCCCCAGCGGCAGGCTGACGCATCTCCCGGGTAGCCCGGCGCGCACTTCCGTGACCTGAGCGCTGCCACCTCCCATGTCTACCACGAAACCTTCCCGCAATCCGGTGGAATTGATGGCGCCCAAGGCGCCGTAATGACCCTCCTCCTCTCCGGAGAGGATGCGCAACGTCCATCCGGTATCTTTCTCGGCATGGGCCAGGAATGACTCACCATTCTCGGCATCCCGAACCGCGCTGGTGGCGACCACTGTGACATCCTCGACCCCGACCGAATCACAGAGTTTGCGAAACATCCGAAGCGCGTTCAGACCCCGTTCGATAGCGGTACTGCGCAGGACATTGGAAGTCCCCATGCCCTCGCGCAGGCGAATGACTTCGCGCACTTCATCAGTCAGGTTGAACCACTGACCGGGTTCGTATTCATAGATAACAAGACGGGTGGTGTTGGAACCCAGATCGATGATACCGGCACGTTGGGACATAATTTTGCTCCGCGTGATGTTCTGCCCCGCGGAACATCACGCGGAGCAAAATTATATGGCCCCGCTTCGCGGGGCGATTGAGAATTTCTGACCTACAACCGGTCCTCTTCTATCGGTTCCACACTAGCCACCTTAGAGCGTGTCTGAAAAATCCCCAGTCTACTGCGGCGGCCCCCCGAATTGTGGCCCGCTGCGTTGCGAAAGAGTGGAAAA
>JABDQX010000371.1 GCA_013042035.1 Gammaproteobacteria bacterium | reverse complement strand
CAATAACGGTAGGCGTCCGGTTTGATGATCGTGAGGTTCTGGACCCATCCTTGCGCCGTTTCCTCCCCGTGAAAGAAGAAAGCCACCCGCTGAAAGCCGAGCCCGTTACCGGTAGCGGAGCGGATTTTATGGCTCAGCACATCACGGTGGAAATCGGCCAATTTATCGAGAAGCCCGTCGACTGCCATGGGTTTGATGGCGATGGCAGAGCCGTTAAACTGATTGAGATGAATGGTCAGCATACGGACCGGTAGCCAATCTTTTTGCGCACGGGAAGGTTCATGGTAGATGGTGGCGGACACCTGCTTATCTTGCCCGAAGGTGGCCTTGAGGACACGGATGGCAGTTTCGGCGAAGGCGGTGAGTTCGGGTTCCCGGACATCATTGTCGTGGCGGTGGGTCGATTCATGACCGGGGCCGGGTCCTTCCCTAATGATGTCGGGCAGCGTGATGTTCAGAAAATCCTTGATGATGGTCCGGTCTGCCTTGGTCAGAGAGAATGCTTGGTAAACAGGTTCGTCTACATCTTCGACTGATGCGACCTTCGCCAAATCACTCGATATATTCGGTAAAGGAACCGTTTCGAGTTCTTCGACAAGCGCCTCCGGTCTGTAGTGGCCAACCCGGCTGCTTGTCAGGAACATAAAGTAGGTTGCCAACAAACTGTTATAAACCGGGACTGCGCGTTCGATAATGCCACCACCGGTCATATCCTGAACCGACAGGTAACTCCGCTTGCAGATAATGCCCCATTTCGGGTCGTTCGAACGAACCAAAACGGCTCGGAATCGATTCGCGCCGACCGTATAGCTTAGCTTGATGATGAGCTGGGGGTTTTCAAATAAGGTAAAATCCCTGGAACCGGCGTCGGGATGGATACGAGGTTCCTTCCATGGCGTAACTCCATCGGCGTCGATCTCGATGATGACATTGTCGGGAAATTCATCTTCATTGAGATAGGGTACGTTTCTCAGATCGGGCCGTTCCTCCACTCCTGGAATAACGCCCCTTCGCGTTTTTATTTCCCCGTCCTTTTTCAGGACGGCCAGTGTCTTGTATCGGAGCAGTTTCCGAATCAAATAGAGATCCCGTTTGCCCCCCAGCGCCAACACCGACCATACCCATGGATCATTAGCAGCCTCGGCGTGAGAGATGCGATTGACATCCTGGGGGTCGATGCGAAAATCCGGGGCACCATTGGCCAATTTGCGCGGCTTCGGTGTGATGTAAAGCAAGGTATCATCGGGTTTGGAAAGCGAGCGTCCGACTACCAGGATGCAGGCTGGCCCAATGACATCGGTGAACAGATCGCGCCGCAAGGCCGACAAGTTGGTGATCTCCTCCACCGTGAACGATTCGAACAGCTTTTTACGCAGCTTCCGCGCAAGCCCTCCCCGCTGGTACAACCAGGGTGTCGCCGGTTGCACCATGGCGATCTGCCCGGATTCCTTGATGAGGGAAAGTCCCTTGGAAACGAACAGCGGTCCGATGTCGTTATTCGCAACCGGCCATTGATTGTGTTTTGACCATAACCGGGCCTTGG
This sequence comes from Gammaproteobacteria bacterium, assembly GCA_013042035.1. Lineage (GTDB taxonomy): Bacteria > Pseudomonadota > Gammaproteobacteria > HK1 > HK1 > JABDQX01. The sequence continues at coordinate 2,305 of JABDQX010000371.1, read as the reverse complement.
TGGTTTGTTCGGTTTTGGCTTTTTTGCGCCCGCGCGCGGGAATCTCCTCGACGATAGTGTCCGATGTCGTCCGGATAGAACCGTCCCCCCACGGCGCATTACCGATGACCAGATCAAAAGACCCGCTATCGATCTCCGTTCGGATGCCTGCAACCGATTCATCGAAAAAATCCGCCTGCACCAGCCTCGTACCGCGCAACCGGGGAAAGACTTTCTCGTCCGTTACGTAGTGTCTGGGATCGATGGCGTCAATCATGGCGAGATACAGGCTGAAACACGCCACCCGCACGGCATCGGCGTCCTTATCCACGCCAAACAAGTTTTTTTCAAGGATCGGTTTGAGATCCTTCACATGGGGTTCACGATTATATTGGTTTCGCCAGCGATGGATGAGCCGCTGGAATCCTTTCACGAGAAAGATCCCGGACCCACAGGCTGGATCCAATATTTTCAGATCCCAATCCTCGCCATCCCACGGCAACACCGCATCCAGCAGGTAATCCACCAGTTGCGGCGGCGTGTAATAGGCTTTGCTCAGATCCCGATTATCCTTCAGAAATTCCTCGTAAACGCTGCTGATGAATTCCAAGGGAATGGTATCGAAAGCGTAGTGAGGCCAGAGCAGCAGTTGCCCATCGGTGGTATTGATTTTCCCCGATACGAGATCGGCGAGCAGTTGCAGGTGAGTGGATCCAACAGCCTCCTTCTCGGCCAGCCAAGCGATCTCGCGCACCGTTTTCGACTGGCCGGCCTTGCCTGGAAACAGATCGCCGTTGAAGCGTTCATCCATCCATCGGAACAGGGCATAGGTTTCATCCTTGTCCGCCAGGATCGATGCGAGTTTCGTATATTTTCTCTTCAGGATATTTTCATCATGGAGTTCCGATAGCAGCGCCGCGCTGAAAAAAGGCGTACCGCGGCTGTCCTTGCGATGGAACAGGAATTGCGTAAACACAACCCGCGCCAGCAAGTCATGGCAATACGCCCGCTCCAGTCCGTTATCGATGAGCCTTCTTCGGATGTCTTTGAGATTTTTGAGCAGCAGGGTATCGGCGCGGCCATCGCTGGGAAAGTGCTCGGGCAACCGCTTTTGGATATCACCGGTGATGAGACTCACCCAGTGCAGCAGTTCCCGGATCTCCCGCTGATGTTTCCCGCCGGTGTTGGCCACCGATAGTTCGCGGATGCGGATACTGTCGTCGTCCCGACTTGGATCCTGTAGGCAGGACCAGACTATCAGGCGGTGGGGTTCCAGGGTGATCAGGAGTGGGGCGCGGGAGAAATTCCAGGCTAGCCGATGGGCCTCTTTCAAGGCTTCATCACTGGCCCCGGAGCAAAATTCACAGACGATGGCCAATGGAGACGGCGTATCCGGGCCATTGTGATCCTGCGTCAATATCCCAGTATTGACGACAAGCGAAAAAAACTCCCGCGTCAGAGGATCGCCGATCTTCTGTTTCGCGAGCCGCGCCCAGACGTTCGCCCCGGCGCCCGTCGGTCCGAAAATGGATTGCGGCTCCGGCCATCCCAACCAGTCAGCAGCTTCTTGGAGGAGCATAAGAATTACGTGAAAGGGCTAACAGAATGCTTGTTGAACCACACGAAATTTAAGTTACGATCGAAAATGGTTGCCGTGCATAGCACTACGGCTCCCTGACCATCTCGATCGCATGGCACGGACACTGTTCGAAACACACGGCACATCCGGTGCAACGATCGTAGTTGAATGCATAGCGCCGGTGTTCTCCGGTTTCGCGCTCGATTCCGGCGACTTCTTCGTCCGAGTGTTTGATGACCGCGTCATCCGGGCAGGCGCCGTAACAACCGTCGCACTGGAAGCAATTGCCGCAGGAAAGGCAGCGCCTCGCCTCGTAGAGGACATCCTGGCGTTTTAGCCCATCGACCACTTCGTCGAAGCTTGTTTGACGATCCTTCAGATCGATATGTCCCTGGAAACGCTGCGCGCTGTCGGTGAAATACCACACGTGCAGCTTGTCGAAGCTCGCAAGCTCATGTTTGGGCGCTCTGGTATGGGGTTCTCCTCGAAGCCAGGTATCAATGCAGCGGGCCGCCTTTTTGCCATGGCCGACACCAATCGTGACGGTGCGCTCGGATGGCACCATGTCTCCACCGGCAAACAGGCCCGCATAGCCCGTCATCAGGTTTTTATCCACGATCAGCGTACCATCGGATTCGATTTCGAGTCCTTCGACATTGCGTAGGAAACCCGTGTCCGTCTCCTGACCTAGGGCAAGGATAAGGGAATCGGCCTCGAGTTCCTCAAATTCCCCGGTCGGTTGTGGCT
>JABDQX010000021.1 GCA_013042035.1 Gammaproteobacteria bacterium | reverse complement strand
TACCTGTAGGTGTATTTTTTGTACCTGTAGGTGTATTTTTTGTACCTGTAGGTGTATTTTTTGTACCTGGAGGTATGTTTTTTGGATAACGAGGTATAAAAAATACACCTCATGATAGGGGCTGTATATTTGCAAATAGAATGAAGCTATTTGCTTGCAGAAGAAATCTTTCTCCATGCGCCGGATGGCGACGTTCCCCTTACTGATATACATCCCCGCGCGCGCCGATCTTCACGATCAACACCACGAGTTCATCTTCGATGATCTCGTAGATGAGCCGGTACTGCCCGATGCGCAGGCGATAAACGGTATCGAAGCCCTGCATTTTAGGTATCGAATAAACAAAGTTCTGAAGAACCGAGGCTGGAATTCGGACTCACCCCGTTTGGGTCCTGGCGCGAAGCGCTAACATATTCCTGATATCCAGCCGGGGATGGCGGTATGGGTCTTCGGAGAGCAGATCGATACGTTGCTTCACGGCGCTGCGCACATGTTGCGGAAGGTTCCGCAATGCCTTGGTGGCGCGTTTGTGAAGCCGGACCCGGTAAGCCATCAAAGTTGGTCTCTGATTTCGTCCCAGTCATCGAATTCTTCCCGTCCGGCCCGGTAGGCGGCGCGAACGGATTGAATGGTTTCGATTTCCACGGCATCCGGTTCCTCTCCTTCCAGAAAGTGGCAGAGTCCATCCGGCAATAGGTCGAGAAATCCCTTGACCTTCGGGTAGATGGCGTCATCGACTTCGAGTATGAGCGTTTTCATTTTGTTTATTCCTCCGTACAGGCTCACATATCTCCATCGTAGTAAAAAGAAGCGTGCCATCCCCGCTAGGAATCCTGTGTGTACGTGGTTCGATGCGAAAATTCGCATTTTTCTTCACGAATCTTGGTATCCACTGGTAGTTATTGCGAAAGAAAACCGTTTTTTCCGCGCATCGAACAATGAGCCTGTTGATATAGGCAACCGTATTTCGATCCAATTTTCGAATAGTGTATCGAAGACCGGCAAAGAAAGAGTCCATGTTTTCGCGGTCGACGGTAATATCCGGTCGGATTCTAAGCGCAAGCTCAGGCGCAAGAGGGATAATCCGATTGAAGATTCGCGGATCGTCGGCCTTTTCAATGGCAACCGGGAAGTCACTCGTGAAAAAAGGGCTGTCACCAAACGTATTGACCAGGATGTCCCATTTGGAGTTCCCGAATGTGTTTATGACAGAAAGGAGATTGGTAATACCTATCGCCTGTGGATATTTTGGGTCGACTTTGATGAATATCTTTTCTTTCTCAATCAGCTCCGTAAAGGATTTTCCACCAAGTACTGGTGGTGGGGGAGGAATCGAACCTTCTCGCTCAAGCTTCCGACCGATTTCCTCAATCATGCTTGCGGGCATTTTTGATTGAATACGCATACCTGCTGGCGAGCACGTGAGGACGTACGCAACAAACCCGGCGATTACGTAGACACATTCCGGATCGACGCTATCTGTTGCCAGCTTTTCAAGCGCAGCGTTGTATTTTGGTTCAATATCTCTCAGAAATTCCTCGACAATTCGTGGCTCTTGTAGATAAGGGTTAGTACTTCCTTCCTCGATTCTGCATACGGATTTCGTATCCGGCGTGAATTCTTTCAGATCACTCTTTCGAATAGCGTACAGTCTTCCCAATTCAGGGGAGCGGAAATTTTTCAGATAGACCTGAGAGACATAGTGGTCAAGGCTCATATCACTGGTACAATCGACTTCTGATATCTTCTATCGCCTCGCTTGCCGAACGTCCATTGATGCCGTCGGATGCATAAGCCTCCAAACGCCAGTCAAGTTCGGCCCTCTGGGCATCCGTGAGCCGCAGAGACGCCGAATCAGCGGCAACATCCATTGCAATGCTATCCCATATGTCTTCCACCAACCGTATCCTGTCCGGAATCGGAATATCGGCCAGCGGATATTTGGCCGAAGAATATTCGGCTGCCGAACGGCTATTTTGGCTTATCGTCACTGTTATGGCTCCTTATTCCCGCCCGAAAAGCCGAAACTTCCCACATCCTTCACCACATAGATATAAGAATGCCGAGCAACAGGGCAATCTGGGCAAAGGCCAAACCGGCGCCCCATTTGATCATCTCGTTTTTTGCTTCGGCAAGCCCCGTTCCCATTTTGGATTCGAGTCGTTCGATTCTTGTTTCGAGCCTCTCGATGTCCCGTTTTATGGCAAGCTCTGCTTGGCCGGAGGCTTCTTTAAAGGCTTCGGCGGTAGCCTCCGCAAGTTGCGGCGTTGCCCCTGCCTGGGTCAGACGTTTGGTGAATTGCAGGGTGTCGAAGGTGATTGCAGTCATGGTATGACTTCTGTCATCTTGAACAAGGTGACCAAAAAAATTTTGGCTCTTCGGCAGAATTAGTGGGTAAACGGAGTAGTATTTGAGTGTGTGTCGGATA
>JABDQX010000020.1 GCA_013042035.1 Gammaproteobacteria bacterium | reverse complement strand
CGCTTTTTGCCTCGCCCGAAGGGAGCCCTATAAACACACCAAGGCGGCGTTACAGCCCTTGGAAATAGCTCGCTATTCCCTGCAGGCTGTGCCTTGCCTTGGCGCGTTTCTCGGGCTCTGAACACTTAAAAATAAGATGGAACGCGGCACTAGAGCGTACCGGGGATTTCCAGACACGCTTTTAGTGATTCCCCCAGGGGGATCAATTGACTTTGCTGGATTGCTCCTTTACCACCCTGACGTTGGCAAGGCCGTTATCGCTGAACTCTTCTTCGTACCAGGACAGGAACTCCGTCAGTTTCGTGGCCCGCTCCATGAAGTCCATCTTCTCCAGGGCCTCTTCTCCTTCCTGTTGAATCAGGTCGCGGAAAGCCAGTTTGTGCGATAACTCGTCCCAAAAGGAATCTTCCTCGAATGCCTCGATGAACTGTCTGTGGCTGCCGTCTTCTTCATAGTCCGTGGCGGCGAAATAACCGTCCAGCTTTTCATCGTACCCGATGATATCCCCGCATCCCATGTCTTTGGCGTGGGCGTATAGCTTTTGCATCAGGGTAATATATTTTCCCGTTTCTTCCTTGTCCCAGGTAGCATGGGCGTTCATGACCCAATTGGCCATCTCCAGCATGTCCACGAGCACGCGGTATTCTTGTTTTGTGATGTCGATTTTCATATGGCTATTATACTTTATTGATTCGGATACAACCTCTCGTTATCTTTCTCGGATGATCTCACAACAGTAGCGCCTTTACATAATTGGGTAACGCAAACGCCCCCCGATGGATATCGGCGTTGTAGTAATCAAGGCCCGTAATATTACCGTACTCCGGCCGGAAGTCTTCCAGGGGATGGTAGCGTTTGGAGCAGAAGGCAAAGCTCCAAAGGGAACCGGGGTAGGTGGGAATATGGGCAAGATACATCATGACGGTTGGGAATACAGCGCTTAGATTCTTGTAGATCTTGCGCACGTTGTCGGCATGAAAGGCGGGGGATTCGGTTTGCGCCACAAAGATGCCGTCATCGTTCAACACATTGAAGGCATCCTGGTAGAAGGTTTGCTGGAACAGTACCTGGGCGGGACCTACCGGATCGGATGAATCCGATAGGATCAGATCGAATTTTTCCTGGGTATTGGCGACGAATCTCGCCCCGTCATCGTGGATGACCTTGGCACGCGGATCGCCGAAGCCACTGGCCACCGCCGGAAAGAAACGCTTGCTGACCTCCACGACCTCCGGGTCGATCTCCACCATTTGCGCGCTTTGCACCCGCTGGTGTTTTAGCACTTCCCGCAGGGTGCCGCCATCGCCGCCACCGATGATCAGAACGTTCGATGGCTTCGGGTGTACGTGCAATGCGACGTGGCTAATCATCTCGTGATACACGAATTCGTCTTTTTCCGTGATCATGATGGAGCCATACAATACCAGCGCCTTGCCGAATTCCTCGGTTTCGATGACATCGATACGCTGGAAATCCGACACGGCGCTGTGGAGCACCCGGGAGACCTTGAGTGTCAGGCCGACCCCTTCCTTATTGAATTCAGTGAACCACATGTTCCACAGATTGGGACCAAATTCGCTTTTAACTACCTCGCTCATCAGAGCCACCTCTTTGATAAATTATTTCGATAAAGATTGTGGATAACTACCGAACCAGGATCTTCGCCATGGGGACATCATTGAATCGGGTCGCGGTCGCGGTTGCATAGGCCCCCACATTATGCACGAGCACCATATCACCGAGTTCCAGCCCGGGCATGAATTCATTCTTGCTGATGATGTCGAACGAATCACAGGTGGGCCCGGCCAGCACGCACGGTTCCGGATTTTTTGTTTTCAGGCATTCGAATGCATAGTTGGTCTTGTCGAACACAAGGCCCGAGAGTGTGCCGTAGAGTCCATCGTCCAGATAGTACCAGGTGATGCCCCGGCGCTGGGATTTGCCGATGACCCGCATGATGAGCGTCGCTGCGGTTGCGCAGATTACCCGACCGGGTTCGGCGATGATCTCGGTGTTGGGAAAGTAACCGCCCAGAACCTCCCGGATCGGCTTGCAAAAATCTTCCAGATCCATCATGGGTGTCTTATAGGAAACCGGGAAGCCGCCACCGATATCCAGGGTGCGCAGCGGATGCCCGGCCAGCGCCATTTTGTTGAAAAGGCTACGGCATACCACCGCCGCTTGCATATAAGGTACCGGTATCGATGTCTGTGACCCCACATGGAAGCACAGTCCCCGGGGAACAAGCCCTCGTTCCAGGGCCGCCATGAGGAGTTGCTCGGCCTCGTCGTGGGGACAACCGAATTTGGCGCCAAGGTCGACCACGCAGTTGGGATTGTCTACCCCCAGACGCAGCATGACCTGAACGCCAGGGGCCACCTGCGCGATTTTGTCCAGCTCCGGTAGATTATCGTAGAAAAAAGTATCGATTCCCGTTTTGTGGGCGGATGCTATTTCAGCGGGACTTTTGATGGGATTGGTGTAAACGATGTCACGGGTTTCGACCCCGAGTTTCGAGACCCTGGCGAGTTCACCGAGGCTGGCGATATCGAATCGGCTACCTGCCTCGGCCAGTACGCCCAACAGATCCGGCATGGGGTTGGCCTTGACCGCATAGTGCAGCCGAACACCCGGCAATGCGGCCGTCAGACGCCGTAGGTTTTCAGTCAATTCGCGCCGGGAGATTATCACCAGGGGCGAACCGTGTTCGGCGATAAGCCGGGCAAAATCGTTGTTTGTGGCACTCATGGTTGTAGGATGGTATCTGAACTTTGCTACAGCTCTATGACTTAGAGCGTGTCTGAAAAATCCCCGGTCTACTGCGGCGGCCCCCGAATTGTGGCCCGCTGCGTTGCGAAAGAGTCAAAAATCGAGTCATGTAGCTCGCTACACTCCCCGATTTTTCACTTTCCGCGCCTTGCGGGACCGCAATCGGGCTACCGCCTCGCGACGACCGGGAATTTTCAGACACGCTCTTACTGTACTGCTCTTAGCATAGTGACCCCGGAAGATCCGGTGAACCCGTTATCTGGCGGCACATCGACACCATTTTTCAGGATTATCGCCCTGTCAGATTCCATTTCGGAAAAATCGTAAGAAGGTATATCAAGCAGGAATACCGCAACTTTCCCTGTTTCGGTTTGTCCCAAATCATCCACCGTCAGCGTGCATCCCGCGCATACATGGGGGAAACGCGCAACATCCGGGAATACCTCGTCGGCGAGAAATGCCGTCAATACAGGATACGGGGGGCAGGCATGAAACCCGGTAAAGCCGGAATCGACATCATCGATGATAGCCAATACCGGTTCGATCCCGATGAGGGGAATCGTATCTTTTTCCATGGCGGCGATGTTGGTTGCCGTCTCGATCATGGGCCGGGAGATCGCCCCATCCACGCCCGGTTGCCCTTCATCGTCAGGATTAGGAGCGTTGCCATGGAAGTAGCCACCCCATTGAGAGATAGCTCCGTCCCCGTTCGATCCCGGCGATTCGATAATTTCGGTCGAGGCCAAAAGCGCGGGTGTTTTTTCGTGTGACTCGAGTCTTTCCCGGATAAAAACAGCGTTACCGGCAGTATTGCCGTCATCCATATCGGTTACGGTGATCCCGCGATGGATGATCGCGGCCACATCGTGCACTGTCCGATCGATTCCATCGGCCATGGTGGCAAACAATAGTGTATTGCCGACGGGGACGATACGCCCCACCCGCGAATCAATACCCGTCAATGTACCGCCGGTAACGCCATTGGAATTCCCATCCGTTACCGAACCGGCGATGATGCGAATAATCCCAATCGAACTTTCGATGATATTAATAGCCGTGGTGTTTCGGAGCACACTTCGATATCCATCCGTCACGGCATCGCCCCCGAGCATCGTCACGTTAAGGCCGATGTCGTTGCTGTCATCGATACCATATAGCATCTCGATTGTGAACGTGGGTTCCCAGCCGGGCGCATGGAAACGGGAAAAGATCGACGGCCACGCCGTGAGTTTCGCTTTGTTTTGAATAGGCCGACCCGGCAACACGTCTCCATCCGATTCGGATTCGCTCGAGCGGGAAAGGGTTATTCGAATGGTATCTTCGTCACCGTTGCCTATATCCGCCGGGAAAAGCCCGGAGTCGATGCTCGCGGTGACGTTGTGTTTTCCGTTGTAGGCGGGTCCGACCCTGATGTCCGGCATGGCCCCGACAGCGAAGTTAATATTGGCATGATATGCGAAGGTATTGCCAAGTGCGTCCCGGACGGAGGTAAAGGAAAGAAGGGGGTGGCGCGCGTTGCTGGAGGACTTTGGCAAACCGACACGAATAGCACTCCCGTGCCCGGGCAGCTCTTCATCATCTTGCGAAGGGAACGCATTGTCCGCAAGCAAAACACCCGTATCAAGGGCCAGTGCGCCGCTACTCAGTATCGCGGTGCTGATGATATCCCGTGACCGACTCTTATCGGTGGCCGCCGCCACATCCCGTATCGTGGTGCTGTTCTTCTCCCCAATCGCCGCGACTTTGGGTGTTACGGGGGCGGTGATATCGCGCGGGGTAATATTGCCCCCCGAATCGATATGGCGCGTCGCGGCTTTGTATTCGCTCGGTGTACCGGTATCGATAGATGGCGTTTCGTTGGGAACCGTAACGGTAAGTATGGCTTCCATGGTTGTTACCAGGGGAGAACCATGGCTATCCCTGTCCCCATCGACAATGGAAAGCGCCGCTGGAACCGCTGATTTTTCGGAATCGTCGATGACCTTTTTGTGTTCGAGAACGCTATGTTCGGTAACTTTTTGTTCAGGGGCGTTATTTTGTTCTAGGCGTCTGTCCGACTTAGGATGAATCGGCTGCGAAAGCGGTAAATCGCCCCCTTTTTCCCGCAAATTCTCGTCGAATAGTTCACTATTGTCCTCGAATTTGGCGGGAAAATGACCACAATTTCCCTCTTTCTCGCTACGACCCCCATAAGCCGGAGCAATTCCTAGGGATTTTTCATTGGAGCGGGTGGCGGGGGTGTGATTGGGAACGTCGATGCCGACATGGGCATTATCCATATGGGAAGACGGCAATTCGGGAGAGATAATATTCGTTTTGGCGTTGTTCGCCGCAGCATTGACGAAAATGACGATGGTTTCGGAGACCAGCGCTTTTTTGTCGACAGGCCAGTCGAAGCTTTCGTTATCCAACACATGGAAGGTAAAACCGCAAGAACCCGTTGTGTCTGCAGCGGGAGAAAAGCTGAACTCACCGAGCTCGATGATATCCACCGAAATAAAATCTCCAGGCCCCAGTGGCGTATCATCTCCCAATAGCACAAAGGAGCCGAGCTTCATGTTCGATATCGTGTCGATCTCGATTCCGCTCGGTCGAACACTATCCGGGTCGCTGAAACTAAAGTCGGCAATTCGGAAGGTATATTCGGTACTCTCGGAGATTGTGATGCTCTTGAATCGCGCAGGGGAACCGCTCTTCGTGTTCGATATCGTATCGATCTCGATTCCGTTTGGTCGATCGCCATCCGTGGCGCCAGAATCAACGCTGGCAATCCGAGGTGTATTCCCGGTGACGGTGTTGAGCTTGTTCGCACTCAAGGAAGCATCATTGCTGATAGTTGACACGTTAGTTTAACGGTATCCTCATCGGTTTTCGGTGGTAAAGCGCGCAGCTTGTATTCCGTATATCCGGGTGAAATAGTAGTATCATCCCCCTTTGATGACAACCGAGCCATGTGCAAAACCCGGATTGTGCTTCATAACAAGGCAAAAATGCGCGAAAAAGCGGCGTTTATATGAAATAAATGCGCATTTTGAGTACATTTTTAACGCAGTTAGGGAGTGAAGGTGAGTTTGCATACAGCTCAACCTGATGACAATCATCCGACTACCGACCATCGGAAGCACACTTGGCGGTTGCATGAACCCAAAGCCATGAATCAAAACTCCGAACCGAGCGCGTTGCGTCTTGTGTTTACCCTGGCCCTTGCGGGATTACTTTCCGGCGTGGCCATCGTTGGTATTTACAACGCAACCTTGCCGCTCATTACGGCCAATAAGGCCAAGGCATTGCAAACCGCTGTATTCAAAGTATTGCCTAGCATTGTGACCTTTCAGGAAATCGGTTACCGGGATGGCAGGCTTTTTGTACAGGAGGTCCACGTCCCGGATATCGATTCCATCTACGCCGGTTTCGATGAGCAAGAGCGTCTGGTGGGATATGCGATCCCCGGCGAAGGCCCCGGGTTTCAGGACACCATAAAACTTCTTTACGGTTACCGACTGAACGAGGGACAACTCACCGGCATGGAAGTGCTGGAAAGTCGGGAAACCCCCGGGTTGGGCGATAAAATCTATAAAGATGCCGACTTCGTGGCAAGTTTTCGGGGGCTTCGCCCGGATCCTGCCATCGTCGCGGTAAAAAAGGGTAAGAAATCCGCACCCAACGAGATCGACGCCATTACCGGCGCGACCATCTCCTCCGTAGCACTCGTGCGGATTATCAACGAAACCAATGCCCGTTGGCTGCCGAGGCTAATGGATCCGGCCGATGGCAACTTCGTCCACAAGATCTATCGGGAATTTAAAGATAAATTACGAATGACGGAATGACTGACTCACAATTCGTAATTTCTAATTCGTCATTACAAAAGCGATGCTAACTAAAACCGATACCCCAAGCCGGGAACTTACCAAGGGATTCTGGCGCGATAACCCCCTCCTTGTGCAGATGCTGGGCCTTTGCCCCATGCTGGCGGTCACCAATACCGCCATCAACGCACTCGCCATGGGGCTCGCCACCTTTTTCGTTCTGGTAAGTTCAAGTTTCTTCGTCTCGCTACTGCGCGGACTCATTCCAAAGCAGGTACGTATTTCCTGTTTTATCATCATCATCGCGACCTTCGTCACGGTGGCCGATTTCACCCTGTTGGCCCTGTTTCCCGGTC
>JABDQX010000334.1 GCA_013042035.1 Gammaproteobacteria bacterium | reverse complement strand
ATCCTGGCGTTTTGGCTAGCCCTCACCTTTATGGATGCATTGGCTGTACAGCTTCCCCCCTGGATTTCCACGCCCTCCGTACGTCTTATCATCGGCTTTCTCACCTTGTTTATCGTCACCCTGTTATTGACCGCGCTGGTAAACCACCTGGTGGGGCAATTAGTGGTCAAAACCGGACTCACGAGCACCGATCGCATGTTGGGGGTCATATTTGGAGCGGCTCGCGGAATCGTAATCGTCGCGATTTGTGTCTTATTGGCGATAGCCTTTACGCCGCTTCCCGGAGATCCATGGTGGCAGGAATCCCTGTTGCTAGGTCGTTTTCAGGTGCTCGCCGTAGAGATTCGCCAATTGTTGCCACCGGAGTTGGCGACCTACCTTATGCATCGGTAATTCTTCTACGTGAACTGCCTTGAGGCGGGTTACACGCAAAAATTACATGATAATTTTATTCCGCATGATTTTTCCCTGAGAAATTATGCGGAACAAAATGATAGCGGAGCAAAACTATATGTGTGGGATAGTCGGAATCGTCGGGAAAGAAGGTGTAAACCAGTTGTTATACGATGCGCTTACCGTACTTCAGCATCGAGGGCAGGATGCCGCGGGCATCATGACCTGTGAGGAGCGCCGGCTTTATTTGCGCAAACAGCTTGGTCTCGTACGCGACGTTTTCCAGGCCCGCCACATGGACAATCTACGAGGAAATATCGGGATTGGGCATGTTCGATATCCCACCGCCGGACTCGACTCTTCAGCGGAAGCTCAACCATTTTACGTAAACTCACCATATGGCATCGCGCTTGCTCACAATGGTAATTTAGTCAACAACGCAAAACTCAAGCAAGAGCTTTTTTCTTCCGATCGACGCCACATCAATACGGAATCCGACTCCGAAGTTCTATTGAATGTTTTTGCCCACGAGTTGCTGAAGCTGGGCAAACTCACCATTAGTGAAAATGATATTTTTGCCGCCGTATCCAGGGTGCACCAGCGGTGCATCGGCGGATACGCCGTTATTGCGATGATTATGGGGTATGGCCTGGTTGCCTTTCGGGATCCCCATGGCATTCGTCCCATCGCACTCGGTCGCCGTGAAACATCCCAAGGAATCGAATATATCTTTGCCTCCGAAAGCGTGGTCATGGATGTGCTAGGGTTCGAATTTGTGCGGGACATTGCACCGGGTGAGGCCATGTTCGTCGATACGTCGGCCAAATTGCACACCAGGCAATGCGCCGAGGATCCGAAATACTCGCCTTGCATATTCGAGTTTGTCTATATGGCCCGACCCGATTCAATCATTGATGATATCTCGGTCTACAATGCCAGGCTTCGCATGGGAAAACGCCTGGCGAACAAACTCCTTCGAGAATTTCCCGACCACGACATCGATGCTGTCATCCCCATACCGGATACAAGTCGCACGGCGGCGCTATCCCTGGCGTACCAGCTTGGCGTGAAATATGGAGAGGGTTTTATCAAGAATCGTTATATCGGCCGCACGTTTATCATGCCCCACCAACAACAACGTCGAAATTCCGTACATCACAAACTAAACCCCATTGGACTCGAGTTCAAAGAAAAAAATATTTTACTGGTGGACGATTCCATCGTCCGGGGCACGACATCGGAGCAGATCATTCAAATGGCCAGGGACGCGGGAGCGCGCAAGGTGTACTTTGCCTCGGCCGCACCACCTATCCGTTATCAGAACGTCTATGGTATCGACATGCCGACCACGTCGGAATTGATCGCCCACAAGCGGACGGAACAACAAGTCGCAAATGCCATCGGAGCCGATCGATTGATCTATCAGGATCTCGATGATTTGATTGGCGCGGTACGCAAAGGTAATCCACGTATCAAGCAGTTCGATGCCTCCTGTTTTACCGGAGAATATGTGACGAATGGTGTTACCGATTCGTACCTGACAAATCTTGAGAAAAGTCGTTGCGATACCACGAGGAAATGCTGCGGTAACCATGAGGAAGTTCTCGATCTGCACAACGCCAACTAGTGAGTAGATTCCGGTCATGCAGGAATTTACTCCTCTGTAACGGAGTAGTCTCGCAATGTCAAACGCCCCCCCCGATTTCTCACACTACGCCTTCGAAACCCGCGCCGTGCGCGCGGGCCAAGCACGTACCCACGAGGGTGAACACAACGATCCGATCTTCACCACGTCCAGCTACGTTTTTGACTCGGCCGCCCAGGCAAAGGCGCGATTTGCCCATGAAGAGCCCGGCAACGTGTATTCCAGATTTACCAATCCGACAGTGCGCACGTTCGAGCAGCGTCTCGCAACCCTGGAAGGCGCGGAACATTGCGTAGCCACCGCCTCGGGGATGGCTGCTATATTGACCACCTGCCTCGCCTTGTTGAAGGCGGGAGACCATGTGGTTGCCTCGCGTAACCTCTTCGGCTCAACCGTAAATTTATTTGTAAATATCCTTTCGCGTTTTGGGATTGAAACCACGTTCATTCCGATCACCGATCCGAGTCGGGATACGGAGGCCTGGGGCAAGGTCATTCGCCCTGAAACCCGGATGCTGTTCTTGGAAAGCCCCGCCAATCCACTGACCGAGATTGCCGACATCCAGGCCATGGCCGATCTCGCCCACGCTGCTGATTGTTTGCTTGTGGTGGACAACGCCATGTGCACGCCGGCGCTGCAAAAACCCCTCACATTCGGGGCGGATATCGTTATCCATTCCGGCACCAAATACCTGGATGGCCAGGGCCGTTGCGTCGGGGGTGCCGTCGTCACGGACTCGGAATCGATAAGAAATGATGTCTTTGGGGTATTGCGCACCAGTGGGCCGTCCATGAGTCCCTTCAACGCCTGGGTTTTTCTAAAGGGGTTGGAAACCTTGTCCCTCCGGATGCAGGCCCATAGCAAGGCCGCGCTGGAGATTGCGCACTGGCTGGAAAAACAACCGAGTATTGCCCGCGTGTATTATCCGGGGCTTACCTCACATCCTCAGCATACACTTGCAGCCAGACAACAATCCGCCTTTGGCGGCATTATTGCCTTCGATGTACAAGGAGACCGCGAGGAAGCCTGGCGGGTCGTCGACGCCACCCGAATGCTTTCCATCACCGCTAATTTCGGCGATACAAAAACCACCATCACCCACCCGGCGACCACAACCCACGGCAGGCTCACCCCCGAGCAACGCAGCGAGGCGGGTATCAGGGAAAGTCTGCTAAGAATTTCCGTGGGTCTTGAGGATATAGAAGATATCAAGGCCGATCTCGAGCGTGGGTTAGCGTAGCTCTTCCGTTTGCATATGGCGCAAGGCGCTATGATGCCCCACACCATTATCCTGGCCAGTCAGTCCCCCCGTCGTCGCCAATTATTGGCGGACGCAGGTTACGATTTTGTGGTTGTGCCACCAAACGAGTCGGCCGAATGTGGCATATACGAAAATGAACCGCCGGCACGGATGGTCACCAGACTGGCCCGGCAAAAGGCGGCCGATGTGGTAACCCGCGTCGAAAATGGCATCGTGCTCGGTTGCGATACAGTCGTCGAGTGCTGCGGACAGATCCTCGGCAAACCATACGATGCAGCTCATGCCAGACAGATGCTTCAATTGCTGCGGGGCGGGAATCACCGCGTCTTTAGCGGCCTTTGCCTTTGGGAGGCAGGCGCATCACGCCACGCCGTCGAAGCTGCCGTCACAGAGCTTGCCATGGCCCACCTGACAGACACCCGGATCGAAGACTATCTGGCTGGAGGACAATGGGAAGATAAGGCCGGCGCCTTCGGCTATCAGGATGGACACGACTGGTTGCGTATTCTGGAAGGCAGTGAATCGAACGTGGTGGGCCTGCCACTGGAATTGCTTGAGCGGATGCTGAGTAATTTCGCACTAACCGCCAAAGGCAGCTAGTGAGAATCTGAACTGTATGCAAAACTATGGATATCTACACCGTCACCCGCCTGAATCAGGAAGTACGTTCCCTCCTTGAAGCGAATTTCCCCACGATATGGGTCGAAGGGGAAATCTCCAACCTTGCGCGCCCGCGCTCCGGGCATGTGTATTTCTCGCTCAAGGATGAGGGCTGCCAGGTTCGGTGCGCCATGTTCCGAATGCATAATCGGCAGTTGGGTTTCACCCTGGAAGATGGCGCCAAGGTACTGGCACGAGCACGCGCCGGCCTTTATCCCCAGCGAGGTGATTTCCAGCTTATTGTGGAATATCTGGAAGAGGTAGGAGAAGGCGCCCTCCGGCAGGCCTTCGAGGTCCTGAAAAAGCAACTTGCCGCCCAGGGATTGTTTGCGTCTTCGTGTAAAAAACCGCTCCCGGCGATACCAAAACAGATAGGGATAATTACCTCTCCCAGTGGCGCGGCAATTCGGGATATCCTGGCGGTGTTGAAGCGACGCTTCCCCGGGGTACCGGTGTTGCTGTACCCGGCATCGGTGCAAGGACACGAGGCGATACCGGACATCACCCACATGCTCGATCTTGCAAGCCGGCGACAGGAATGCGATGTACTGATTCTCGCCAGGGGTGGAGGCTCCCTGGAGGATCTTTGGGCATTCAACGAGCAAGCCGTGGCCCACGCCATTTATCGGTGCGAGATCCCGATAGTAAGCGCCATTGGCCATGAGATCGATTTTACCATCGCGGATTTCGTCGCGGATCAGCGGGCACCGACGCCCTCGGCCGCGGCGGAGCTGGTGGTGCCGGATCAACAGGAATGGCAACGGCGGATTGCCTTATTAAGCCATCAAATCCTCTCTCTGACACGCCGCCGTATCGAACAAAGACACCAGAAAGTCCTCTGGCTCGAAAAACGGCTTGTGCATCCACGACGCCGATTATCGGATGATAGTCAGCGTATTGATGACCTAACGCATCGACTGACCCAGCATATGCGCTCCTTTTCATCCCCTCAAAGGAATCGTCTCGCAGAATTGACAGCCAGACTCTACCGCCATGAGCCGTCGGCAAAAATCCAGCGCCACGGGGCATATCGACAGCAACTTGTGCAGCGATTGATTTTTTCTATAAAACAAAATCTTGGTATGCATACCGCGCATATCACATCCGTGCAACGCGCAATGGAGGCAATGAATCCCCAGCGAACCCTCGAACGAGGGTATGCCATTGTCACGAAATCATCAGGCGATAAATCATCGGGGAATAAAATAGTACGCGACGCGCAATCGATGCTCGAAGGTGAGCGAATCTTGACCAGACTTGCAAAAGGAACACTACTTTCCACCATTTTGCAAATCGAAGCGAAGGAACAGGGAAATACCGATGTATAGTGTGATATAGTTTCGCCATCTATCAATTTCGACAAGTGGGTCAAACCTGAGCAGGTCTCAAGGCCTTAATAAATTGTTTTTTATAAGCTTATTCTGATGTCCTGGCTAAGGTAACCGACAGTGATGCACAAAGAAACGAACAGAACGGCCCGTGCCGCGGGTGGCTATTTCGGGCTGCTTTCCCTCGAGCCAAGGATCATGTTCGACGGCGCCGGCGCTGCGGATGCCGCGTCGGAGACCACCATTACTTCAAGTGAATCGTCCTATTCTTATACCGAGCAAGCCCCAGCTATCCCCATCGACGATATTACGATTACCAGTGAACACGACTATCGGGGTGGCTCTTTGTTCTTTACGCTTGACGGGTCCACCGATTCCGATCAACTCAATTTAATTAATAAACCCGGTGCCAACGTCAATGCCGAGGGCGTAATCTCAGTGGATGGGGACAATGTTTATCTCGGTAACGGAGAAGACCGAGCGCTCATCGGGATTATCGACGCTGACAATGACGGCCAGGACGGTGCGTCCTTGCGGATTGATTTTACAGAAAACTTCTCCCACGGCGATTTCGAATCAGACGATCTGATAACCAACCTAAGGGACAGCGGATGGGTCATACCCACAAACGAGGAAGGCAACGGGCTGTTGGTTCTTGGATCGGATCAAATCTGTGAATACCCAATACCTTATGAGGGTGACGATGGTTATCAGATGCCTTCGGATTCCATCGGCGAACAACTCACTAGCAGCAGTGACACTAGCCGTGAACACTGGTACATTGGGGAGAATACGCAGTCCCGGCCTAGTAATGAGAGTAGTTTTGATGCAACCAATTCCCTGCATCTCGGAAGCCAAGGAATAGTAACGCGTGCGAATCTTACTACCGTGCATGGGCCTTATGCCTGCAGTAATGAGATTTACCTCGCCCAAGGGGATGTGGTCAGCTTCGATTGGGCAGCCGATAGAGCGATTGTCGGAGATTCCTATGATGTCTTTGCCTATCTCCTGAATACAGAAACAGGTGACACCGAGGTCTTGCTGAATCGCTTGGGCAGTGCTCCGCCACCACCCGATTCTCTGGCTTATACCGAGGATGTAGGAACAGCCGAAACCATCATTTCGGAAAGTGGTGATTACCGAGTTATCTTTGTCTCCGGTTCCTACGATTCCACGGGTGCGACATTAGCGGGAGCTTCGTTTTATATCGATAACCTTGCGGCGGGATCTCTCGTCGACGGAACGGTATTGACAACCATCGCCAGCCAGCTCACCTTCAGTAACGACTCAGATACTCCACCGGACGATCCCAGGGATCTGACTATTTCCATAACACCCGACGATAGCATCGATCCCGATGCAAGTCTTATCGTGGAAATCGATATCGATCCGGTCAACGATCCGCCGGTTCTCACGGTGCCGGCCAGCATAACCGTCGAAGCAAACGAAGAATATTCGCTCTCGAATGTGCGGGTGGACGATCCCGATGTCGATGAACTCGATGAGATCGAAATGGAAATAGAGATCACTGCTCCGGATGTGGGAAATCTACAGTTTTCAGCCGATATTGACGCTCTCATCGTGTCGGGCCAGAATAATTCTACCTCCGTAACACTCGAAGGCACTCTCGCCGATATAAATAACGCACTGGAAACCCTTAGCTTTATTACACTCGAACAAATCCCGGAAGGCACTCAAATAGCGGAAATCCGATACGAGGTCAACGATCGCGGCAACACCGGACCGATGGGTACGCCAACCGAAGAAATAGAAGAGAAAATAGAAGACGAAACCCAAATTCTTAGACTCGGTGGAGGCACCCTACAACCACCCGAGCCCGATCCGCATTCCGATCAACCCTCGGAATCAATCAATGATTTTCCCACCATAGGCATGGTCACTACCGATAACCCATCGATAGATGTGCTCAATAACCCCTTACCGATAACGGCGGCCGACCGTGGTTCCAGCCATTTCACGCAGGGTGGCTCTGGGAATTCCCCGATAATGGTGTCGGATAGCGGCATCATGAGCAGTGCCAGAAGCATTGCGACAAGAGGCGCCGAAAGCGCGCCGGCCGCGGCGATGTGTTACGGCTCCGATGGTGATGTCCTGGCGGTTAACCGTGGAATAGAAAACATGGCCATTGAGGTTGGAAGGCGGTTCGAATTTCAGGTTCCTTACGATACCTTTACTCACACCAATTCCGAGGCAGAGATACAATTGAAGGCGAGGCAGATTGATGGCTCGCCGTTGCCGGACTGGTTTCGATTCAATTCCGAAGCAGGGATTCTTGCCGGCATGGTTCCCAACGCTCCGGCGCAAGAAGTTATTACGGTGGAAATCATTGCCCGCGACGTATCCTCCGGATGCGAAGTGACAACCTCCTTCAGTTTTTGCCTGGTAGACGATGGAACAAAAGAATGTCAGATCGAGCCGACAGAGGAATGGGAGTTGGAAGAATGGGAAGAAGAAAGCATGGATGATGATATATCGCACACAAACCAGAACATGGGCATTCAAGAAGATGGCCGGTCATCGGCGCCCGCCGACCGGCCCATCTGTCGTTCCGCCTTCTCCGAACAATTAGCGGCAGCCGGACGAACCGGATTCGAAGCGCGTCAAGCGGCATTCATTGCGACGATTAGCGCACACACTATTTGACTGAGGTAGGAAGAAATGGCTAATCCAACGACAGCGTTCGGGTATCCCCTTCGATTACCCTCTCTGTCCAGTCTACTAATGCTGATCTTGCTTGCGGTATTGCTTACCGCCTGCGCGGTAACGCCAGAGCCACTGACCAACGATGAACTGACGCTACAGGCCGAAGAAGATATCGATCGTTTATTCATCGATACCGAACCGCTTTCGGAGACCGAGGTATTGACACTGCCTCGGGCGATCGCACGGGCACTGAAATACAACCTGGACCATCGGGTAAAAATGATGGAACAGGCGTTGGCGCTCAATCGATTCGATGTAGACAAATTCGACCTGCTCCCCAAACTCGTGGCACAGGCCGGATATCATTCGCGCTCCGAGTACCGTGCCTCCAGGAATACACTCTTGAGTGGAGGTGACCGGGACTCGGAGCCCTCTTATTCCTCGGAGAGGAAAACGACGACATCCGAGCTGACGTCGAGCTGGAACATACTCGACTTCGGCATCAGCTACTACACAGCCCAGCAAAGCGCCGACCGCGCGCTTATCGCTGCGGAGCGGCGCCGCAAGGTACTCCATAATCTCATCCAGGAGATATTCTTTTCCTACTGGCGTGTCGTGGCCTATCAGCAGTTAAGGGACGAGATCCGGAAAACCGTCGAATTGGCCGAAACGGAATTCTCCAATGCCGATGCCGAGATTCAGGAACGGCTCACCGACCCCCTTCAGGCGCTTCGCTATCAAAAAATGCTTTTGGAGAACATCCGAAAGCTGGAAAATATCGAGCAGGAGCTTTCGTCCGCCCACATCGATTTGGCCGCCTTGATTAACGTGGAACCGGGAACAAACATTCGCGTTGCGACCCCGGAGCTTGGCAACCTCCAAATCCCGGAATGGGATATGCCGCTGGATCACATGGAAGAACTGGCATTTCACAACAACCCGGATATTCGCGAGCGCTCATATCAATCCCGAATCGCCGTCAAGGAAACGCGCAAGGCGATCCTCAGCATGTTACCCGGGATCACACTGACAAACGCCAATAAATACGACAGTAACGATCTGCTGGAGAGCAACCATTGGTATGAATGGAGCACCAAACTAACCTGGAATGTCTTCAACATACTCAAGGCACCGGCACGCATCGAGCACGCGGAGACCGGTGAGAAACTCACCGAAATGCAACGTTTGGCGCTACGAATGGCGGTACTGGCCCAAGTTCATGTGGCAAACCATCAATTCTCGGATGCGCGCCGGCTATTTCAGCGAGCCGACAAATTCTTCCAGATAA
>JABDQX010000333.1 GCA_013042035.1 Gammaproteobacteria bacterium | reverse complement strand
GCCTGGATCTGTTTTGGTGAGGCCAGATTGAATGGCTCTCCGGCAAGCTCATGGGCCTCGCGTTCGATCTCGATGATGCCACGGGCAAGCTCCTCGCTCTGCCCGGCGAGTAACGCCGCATCTATTTTTACGCCGTGGCGTTCCATGTCCGCCAGAACCGGCACCAGCGGCATCTCGATGGTTTCGAACACGGATGTCAGTCTGCCGGTCTCGCGAACGCGCGGCCAAAGGTTATCATGCAGCGCGAGGGTTACCTCGGCGTCTTCCGCAGCATAGGGACCGGCGCTCTCCAACGGGACTTGATTGAAGGTGAGTTGTTTGGCGCCCTTGGCGGTGCTTTTTTTGCCGGCAACGGCCTCGAAGGTGGTGGTTTTGCGCCCCAGGTATTTGAGGGCGAGGGTATCCATATCGTGCCGGGAAGCCACGCTATCGAGTATGTAGGATTCGAGCATGGTATCGAAAAGCGTACCGGCCATCCGAATCCCATAGCGGGCCAATATCTGCATATCGTACTTAAGGTTCTGACCCACCTTGACCCTATCCGGGTCTTCGAGCAGCGGGCGCAGAGCGATGAGTACACTATCGCGCAAAAGCTGGTTCGGCGCGCCGGGATAGTCGTGACCGACAGGGACATAGGCCGCCTCAATTGACCGAATGCCGCCTGCCGCTTGCTCGACCGGGGGCTCGCTTTGCTCGAGCCCAGTGGCGCCCACGCCATTTAGCGCGTCGGATTCAGCCGGACATGCCACGGCAAACGACACACCCACGATCTCGGCGCTCAATACATCAAGGCCGGTAGTCTCGGTATCGAAGGAAAATAAAGGCGCTTGCCGAAGGCGTTCCAGCCAGAGGTCGAATCGTTCCTGATCCAGGATGATTTCAGCACCACGCGCGGCGGTTTTATCGGCATCGGTGGACGACGGAGACCCACCCTCCCCTGCCGCCATCTCCACCATCTCCAAAAGCGCCGAAAGCCAGCTTTTGAACTCAAGCTGTGTGTACAGCGATTTCAGGCGCTCCGTGTCCGGTTCCTGACAGGTGAGATCCAAAGGCGTGCGTTCGAGAGGGACATCGCATTTGATGGTGACAAGTTCCCGCGAGATCCCGAGCTGTGGAAGAGTCGCCCGCAGGTTTTCGCCCACCTTGCCTTTTATGCTATCGGCGTTGGCGATAACGCCGTCGAGCGAGCCGTGCGCGCGCAACCAGTTCACCGCCGTTTTGGGACCGACCTTGGGCACCCCCGGTACGTTATCCACCGCATCGCCCACCAAGGCAAGGTAGTCCACGATCAGCGAGGGGGGAACACCGAATTTATCCTCCACGCCTTTCGGGTCCAGATGATTTCCATCCATGGTATTGGCAAGGATGACATCGTCTCCCACGAGTTGCGTAAAGTCTTTGTCACCGCTGGAAATCAAAACCGATAACCCGGCAGCCCGGGCTTGTGAGGCCAGTGTCCCGATAACGTCATCGGCCTCCACGCCCGGGACATTGATGATTGGCACCCCCAATGCCGCCACGAGGGCGTGTAGCGGTTCGATTTGCTGTTGCAAGGCTTCGGGCATCGACGGACGATTGGCCTTGTAATCAGCATAGATGTCTTCCCTGAAGGTTTTTCCCTTGGCGTCGAAGACAACGGCCAGATAGTCGGGGGCATCGGTCAGGATGCGACGCAGCATGTTGACCACGCCATACACCGCGCCGGTAGGCTCCCCGCGAGAAGTACTCAACGCCGGCATGGCATGGAACGCCCGATACAGGTATGAGGATCCATCCACCAGAACGAGCAGCGGTTTGTGGGGCATTCAAGGCTCCAGGATTATGATGCCATCATAATTGTCTTCACCACATTTCCTTTTCAACTGATCGACAATCGCTTTTGCCCTGGCAATCGATTCGTTGGGGCCCCTCATATAAAAAGGTTTTCCATCCTTACCATAGACATACGCTACCGGACACGCATCGGCATCGACATCATCAAAGATACCCTTGGCCTTCTGATAATCGCGATGGGGAGTGAATCCCAGATCTCCCGCGTAGCCGATGGCGCCATCTATAAGTTTTTTCACGCAGGCCACATCGACATTATCGAGCCATTCATCCGGCTCCCGCGCTATCAGCCTGGCTTTCAGGTCACTCTCATACTCATATTCACTCATCACACGAAACAGCGCATCCTTTACGCCCAAGCACTGTACATCCACGAGAAAGGCGCTGACGGCGATCGCGTCATCCGGCGTCCGACGCGTCACAATGACGTTACCGATCCCCAGTTCGAACAGGCCCTTCGGTACCAGGCATTCATGAATCGGAAATCCGGCATAGGCCGATGCCTTGTTTTTCGATAGGAGCACTTCACGCCGGGATTTTTTAACGGACACCCTTTTGGCGTTTTTTTTCTCAAGTTTCTTCTGTCGTTGCTTTGCGGTGATTGCCATCGATTGAAACTCCCGTGATATTAACCATGCAAAAACTAAAGCGAGATGGTTAGCAGTGTACCTAACTGTAATACCAGAGAAATATCTCGGTTTGGTTTCTGCGGTCTAACTATTAGCAGAAATGACAGCCCATGAATCAAGTACCTTTTCCTTCCGAATCCGCGGATTTTTCCGCCGACACCATGGACACCCCCCCCGAAAGCGCCTCTTTTTGCGCGGCAGCTTTTTGCAGCACGCCCTGGGCAAGCAGAATATCCGGCGGCGCGGGTGTGGAGGAGACCGGTGACTTGGTAAACTTTCTGCTGATCTTGTGTTTCTTCGCCTTCTTGCCAGACGGATCGGCGTAGAGACTGTTTAGTTGTTGCACGTAGTTATCCGCATCCTGGAGAACGTTGTTGATGCGTTTTTCGACCCATCGGCTCCAGCCGACGGGTTTCTTTCTAAACAGAGAAGACAACGATCCCGTATTTTTTCGGAACCCTTGGATCACGGCATCCCGGTCACTGTCCGGCAGCTTACGTCGCAGACCGGCGATCACAAAGCGGGCGGTAATTTTCCGAATGACAAAATGGAGATAGCCCAATACCAGAATGACGGCGATCGACAATACCCCAACACGCGGCAAGGTCTCGGTGAGCCACGCCAACCAGGACGGCGGCACGAAGCGAAAACCGTCCCAATGGCCCGCAAGAAAACTAAACACGAGCAGTCCCAGGAACAGGACGCCAAACACTGCCCCATCGCCCCACAGGGTGTAACGCCGCCAAACATCTTTTGCGGACTGGATTTTCGGCACGAAATTATCGCGAATCTTTTTGGCGGTCTTTTCCAGGACACCGGTGATCCGATAGGCCCGCTCCACTTCCACCTGCTCCATGCGATGATGGATCTCCGCCAGATCGATATCCCGTTTCTCCTCGAAGCGCGCCCTGCGATTTTCGTCTTCGATGGGGATAGCCGCTTCGGGGCTATAGATCCGGAAAAACCGCCCGGCGGTCAGACCCACCTGGGCAAGCGCCCGTTGCCAGGCGGCAAATACCTCTTCAGGATTATCCTCACGGGCCGTGGCATCGATTTGGTTCAGGATATACAGAAATTTATTGGAATCCGGGCGGCTGATGGTGTTGGTCACCAGATGCTTGAGAGAATCCTGCATGGCGCCGGGTTCCGGATGGCGCGCATCGAACATCACCAGCACCAGATCGGAGAGATCGATGATCTGGTCGGTGATGCGTAGCGTGGAGGTACGCTGTGCATCGGCGTCGAAACCGGGGGA
The DNA here is from genome assembly GCA_013042035.1 of Gammaproteobacteria bacterium. Taxonomy (GTDB): domain Bacteria; phylum Pseudomonadota; class Gammaproteobacteria; order HK1; family HK1; genus JABDQX01. The sequence continues at coordinate 550 of JABDQX010000333.1, read as the reverse complement.
GTCGATGACGATTTTCCCTCGCAGTTTCTCGCTGGGGCAGGTTTTGAGCTGCAAATAGGCATCCACGCGTTTTCCTTCGCCGGCGGAGACCCCTTCGATATCGGCGCTGATCTGATAAAAGGGAAAACGAGGATCGGCATCCAGTGCAAGTCCCGGCAGTGTGCGGGCAACCCCGTCGCTGCTGAAACAGACGACGGTGAATTTATCATCCACTGCCTGATTCCCGGTCAGTTGTAGTTTTTGACCCAGATAGTGGTTGAGAAAAGTGGATTTCCCGGAAGAGAAAGTGCCCAAAACGGCAACGAGTGGCCACCAGGGGACTTGTGTGGCAAATGAATCGGTACGAGGCAAAATGCCCAACTGGTAGGCAACGGTATCGAGGGCCTTGAAGCTCTTCACGACATCGAGCAGGACCGGATTTTCCTGCTCCAGGTGGACCTGTAATCGCTGTAGGCGATTTTTGATGATGGCTGGGGATGTGTTTTCCATGGAATCCTCTCAATGTATTTTGCTTTGCAAAATTATATAGCCCCACCTCGCGGGGCGAAAC